>NZ_JBHULM010000008.1:0-639 GCF_042684485.1 Lacinutrix gracilariae
AGATCAAAATGAAGCTATTGCTGATGCTTGGAATGCTGCTAATATTGTAGCACTACAATCTTGTGGTACAGATAGCTGTGATGCGGATAATCTGTTTACAGTGACTTCTGATTATGACTTTAACAACTTAAACGTGGTTTGTGGTCCTTGTGGATCTATTCCTGTTACTTATACCGTTGCGGATGATTGTGGTAATGAATCTACGATTACTGTAACACTTAGCTTTGGGGATGCTACGGGTCCTGACCTTACGGCTTGTGATATTGCCGATGAAACTATTGAATGTGATGGTGATCTTAATGAGTCTATTGCTGATCAATGGAATACCGATAATATTGCTGAGCTACAAGCTTGTGCTGATGATATTAATGTAACCATNATGTAATGGTACAGATAATGAAACTTTAGCAGATGATTGGAATGCTGCAAACATACTTGCACTACAATCTTGTGGTACCGATGCTTGTGATACAGATGCAGTATTTGATGTAACTTCAGATTATGCATTTACTAACCTTGCTTCCACTTGTGGCGCTGGTGGTACATTAACAGTTACGTATACCGTTTCAGATGATTGTGATAACGAAACTGTTCTTACTGCAACTCTTACTCTAGAAGATTCTATTGGTCCTGACCTTA
>NZ_JBHULM010000009.1:0-220610 GCF_042684485.1 Lacinutrix gracilariae
GAGTAGTAGGTTCGCTAGCAAGCCCTGTAACTCTAGATGCTTCCGGAACAGCATTAATCACAGTAATAGGAGTCACTACAGACCAAACAATAACACTAACCAATGTTACCAATCCAACAACAGGTTGTTCAGGAACATTAAACAACACGGAAACTGTAATCATAAGCGCGATACCAACAGTAACACTAAGCAGTAATTCTACAACCTGTTCTGGAGGAAACGCAGTATTCACGATTAACGGAACAGCAGGTGATATTGTAGATTACACAGGAGTAGTAGGTTCGCTAGCAAGCCCTGTAACTCTAGATGCTTCCGGAACAGCATTAATCACAGTAATAGGAGTCACTACAGACCAAACAATAACACTAACCAATGTTACCAATCCAACAACAGGTTGCTCAGGAATATTAAACAATACAGAAACTGTTGTTATAAACGCTACATCAACAGTCACACTAAGTAGTAATATATCCACATGTTCTGGAGGAAACGCAGTATTTACTATCAACGGAACAGCAGGCGATATAGTAGATTACACAGGAATAGTAGGTTCACCAACAAGCCCTGTTACATTAGATGCTTCCGGAACAGCAGTAATCACAGTAGTAGGAATCACTACAGATCAAACAATAACACTAACCAATATTACTAATCCAACAACAAGTTGCTCAGGAATATTAAACAATACAGAAACTGTTGTTATAAACGCTACACCAACAGTAACATTAAGTAGTAATATGTCTACATGTTTTGGAGGAAACGCAGTATTTACCATCAACGGAACAGCAGGCGATATTGTAGATTACACAGGAGTAGTAGGTTCGCCAGCAAGTCCTGTTACTTTAGATGCTTCCGGAACAGCAGTAATCACAGTCTCAGGAGTCACTACAGATCAAACGATAACACTAACCAGTGTTAGCAATACAACAACAAATTGCTCAGGAACATTAAACAACACGGAAACTGTAACGATAAGTGCGACACCAACAGTCACACTAAGTAGTAATTCTTCAACCTGTTCTGGAGGAAACGCAGTATTCACCATTAACGGAACAGCAGGCGATATAGTAGATTACGCAGGAATAGTAGGTTCACCAGCAAGTCCTGTCACTTTAGATGCTTCCGGAACAGCAGTAATTACAGTAGTTGGAGTCACCACAGACCAAACAATAACATTAACAAATATTACCAATCCAACAACAAGTTGTTTGGCAACATTAAACAACACAGAAACTGTTGTTATAAACGCTGCACCAACAGTAACATTAAGTAGTAATATGTCTACATGTTCTGGAGGAGACGCAGTATTTACCATCAATGGAACAGCAGGCGATATTGTAGATTACACAGGAGTAGCAGGTTCGCCAACAAGTCCTGTCACTTTAGATGCTTCTGGAACAGCAGTAATTACAGTAGTTGGAGTCACCACAGACCAAACAATAATAGTAACCAATGTTACCAATCCAACAACAGGTTGTTCGGGAACATTAAGTGCTACCGAAACCGTTACCATTAGTGTGACACCAACAGTTACACTAAGTAGTAACATATCCACCTGTTCTGGAGGAGACGCAGTATTTACGATTAATGGAACAGCAGGAGATATTGTAGATTATACAGGAATAGTAGGTTCTCCAGTAAGTCCTGTCACATTAGACGCTTCTGGAGCAGCAGTAATCACAGTAACAGGAATCATTACAGACCAAACAATAACATTAACCAATGTTACCAACCCAACAACAAGTTGCTCAGGAACATTAAACAACACGGAAACTGTAACCATAAGTGCGACACCAACAGTAACGCTAAGTAGTAATTCTACAACCTGTCCTGGAGGAAACGCAGTATTTACCATCAATGGAACAGCAGGTGATATTGTAGATTATACAGGGATAGTAGGTTTGCCAGCAAGTCCTGTTACATTAGATGCTTCCGGAACAGCAGTAATTACAGTGGCAGGAGTCACTACAGACCAAACAATAACATTAACCAATGTTACCAATCCAACAACAAGTTGCTCAGGAACATTAAACAATACAGAAACTGTAAGCATTAGTGCTACACCAACAGTCACACTAAGTAGTAGTTCTACAGCCTGTTCTGGAGGAAATGCATTGTTTACCATTAACGGAACAGCAGGCGATATAGTAGATTACACAGGAATAGTAGGTTCACCAGCAAGCCCTGTCATATTAGATGCTTCGGGAACAGCAGTAATCACAGTAGTAGGAGTTACCACAGACCAAACATTAACACTAACCAGTGTTACCAATCCAACAACAAGTTGCTCAGGAACATTAAGTGAAACAGAAACTGTAATCATAAGTGCGACACCAACAGTGACACTAAGTAGTAATATGTCTACCTGTTTTGGAGGAAATGCAGTTTTTACCATCAACGGAACAGCAGGAGATATTGTAGATTATACAGGGATAGTAGGTTCACCAGCAAGTCCTGTCACATTAGATGCTTCCGGAACAGCAATAATCACAGTAGTAGGAGTCACCACAGATCAAACCATAACATTAACCAATGTTACCAATCCAACAACAGGTTGCTCAGGAACATTAAATACTACAGAAACTGTTATTGTGCATGTAAATCCTTCTATAACATCATTATCAAGTAATTTAGAAGTTTGTGAAGGCGATACAGTTGTATTTACTGTTACTGGAACTCCTGGAAATGAGCTTTCTTACACTATTAATGGAGGGTTGTTACAGCAAACAGTTATTGGTAGTTCAGGAGAGATAGATATTAATATTACAGGTGTAATGAATAATCAAACCATTGTATTAGAGCAGGTATTAGATTCTAATATAGGTTGTTCAGGTTTGTTAGGGCAAACACAAACGGTAAATGTTATTCCGTTGGTTAATAGTGCTTTTGTAATGCATCCTAATTGTAATGGAGCAACTGCTTCAGTACTTGGTACATCAGGAGGTGTTTTTTCATTTAACCCTGTTCCTTCCGATGGAGCAACAATTGATGTTGTTACTGGAGAAGTGATTAATGCTGTTCCAGATTCTTCCTATTTTATTGAATATTCGGTTTCAGGAATATGTAATACAGTTTCCCAAATAGAATCTTTTACTGTTTTTTCTTCGCCTACTGTTGATTTAGAAGAAGAGTATGTATTGTGTTTAGATTCCGAAGGAAATAATATAAGTCAACCAAGAATAGAAACAGGATTATCTAGTGTAGATTATTCTTTTCAATGGACAGAAATAAATAATCCATTAGCTGTATTAGGAATAGATTCTTATTATGAACCAGAACAAGTAGGTGTTTATTCTGTTTTAGTAACTAATAATAGTACAGGTTGTTCAACCGTTTTAGGAGACGTGCATACGCAAACCATTGTAACAAGTAGTATTGTTCCTGAAGGTTTAAATGCTATTGTTGTTTCAGAAACATTTGCAGATGAGAATATTGTAGAAGTAAGTGTTGATGAGCAACCAGGTGTTACGTATGAATTTAGTCTTGATGGTGACTTTTTTGTTTCTAATGGTACTAATACCTATATCTATTATAATGTTTCCGCAGGAGCACATATGGTTGCTGTTAGAGATAAAGAAGGATGTGGAGAAGATAGTGTACCTATATATATAGTAGATTACCCTTTGTACTTTACACCAAATAATGATGGTTATAATGATACTTGGCAAATTGTAGGATTAAGTAATCAACCAGATGCAAAGGTTTATATTTTTGATAGATATGGTAAACTGTTAAAACAAATAAGTACTAATGGTTTAGGTTGGGATGGAACCTTAAATGGAAAACCATTACCATCTAGTGATTATTGGTTTTATTTAGAATATAAAAATCCTAATGCAACTACAAGTACTAAAAAAGTTTTTACAGCACACTTTACTTTAAAAAGGTAAATAATATGTTTTTTTACAAAGCTATGTGTTTCAAATTCAGTGAGATTGTGTTTTCAAGTTTTGAATGCTAAATCAAAAGGAGGATTCATTCATTACTAGCATATCGTTTTCTGCTTATTATTTCAGTTAAATTTAACTAAATTTTCGCTAAAATTTTCTTAATTTTCGAATCTATTTAAAACTAAGTTAAATATTTGATAACATTAATTGGGTTTTTGTTATCAAATTATTAATAAAAAATCTCTTTTAATGAAAAGATCGATAGCTATTTTAAGCTTATTTCTAGTTCAACTTGCTTATGCTCAAGGACCAGGTTGTGCTAATGTTGATGCAGGACCTACACAAGTAAATTTAGATTGTACAGAAACATGTACAGATTTAACTGCAACTTTTTTAGAAACAGGAGACACAAACTCTTACGAGGTTTCTTCAATACCATTTAATCCGCCAGAAAATTTTGTAGGATTGGCAAATTCTTTATTTGTTAATGGAGATGATATATGGAGTGGTGTAGTAGATTTACCTTTTAATTTTTGTTTTTTTGGCGGAGTTTATGACCAATTAATTGTAGGAGCAAATGGAGGTATTAGTTTTGATGTTAGTAATGCAGGAACCACTAATGGTTGGTCTTTTGATGATCCATTACCCTACAGTGGTACAAACATTACCCTTGCAGATGTTAATATTTTTGGAGCAGTTCACGATATAGATCCTGCTGCTAGTAATGGTACGCATGATATTGCATGGGAAATTAAAGGAACCGCACCATGTAGAACTTTTGTAATTAGTTATTTTAATGTAGCGCATTTTTCTTCTTCTTGTAATGATTTAAAAACATCACAACAAATAGTGTTGTATGAAGGTACTAATGCTATTGATGTATATATATTAGATAAACCAACTTGTGCTACTTGGAATAATGGAAATGCAGTTATTGGTATTCAAAATCCTGCAGGAACAATAGCCTATACACCACCAGGAAGAAATACAGGTAGCTGGTCTGCTTCTATTGAAGCATGGCGTTTTACTCCAAATGGAGCACCTAATTATGAGTTATCTTGGTATGATGGAAGCGGAAACTTTATAAGTCATGATACAACAATTAATGTTTGCCCAAGTGCAGATGAAACTTATACTGCAGAAGTAGAATATACTAACTGCGATAACACCGTATTTACAGATTCTGATACAGTTACAGTTACTTTGTCAACTGCAGGAGATGCGTCTTTTTATATGACACCTACTTGTGATGGAGCTACTGCAACAATAACAGGAGATACAGGTGGTGTCTTTTCATTTAATCCTGTGCCAACAGATGGAGCTACAATTAATCCAGCAACAGGAGAAGTAACTAATGGAGTTACAGGAGAAACCTACACTGTAGAGTATACAACATCTGGAGCTTGTGCTGCAACAACAACAGAAAGTTTTACCGTTTTATCTACAGGAGACGCTTCATTTACCATGACACCTAATTGTGATGGAGGTACAGCAACAATAACAGGAGATACAGGAGGTAGTTTTTCTTTCAACCCAGTGCCAACAGATGGTGCTGTAATTGATACAGCAACAGGAACTGTAACAGGAGGAGTTACAGGAGCTACATATACCATAGAATACGCAACAACAGGAGCTTGTGCTGCTAGTAGTACAGAAACAGTTACAGTTGCAGCTGCAGAAGATGCTTCGTTTACCATGACAGCTACTTGTGATGGAGGTACAGCAACTATTACAGGAGATGCAGGAGGAACATTTACATTTAACCCAGTGCCAACAGATGGTGCAACTATTAATGCAGGAACAGGAGAAGTAACAAACGGAACACCTGAAGCTGTATATACTATTGAATATACCACAGCAGGAGCTTGTCCTGAAACAGAAACCCAAACAGTTACTGTTTTAGCTGCAGATGATGCTTCATTTACAATGAATGCAAATTGTGAAGGAGGAACAGCGACAATTACTGGAGATGCAGGAGGAACTTTTGCCTTTAATCCAGTGCCTACAGATGGAGCAACTATAGATACTGTATCTGGAGAAGTAACAGGTGGTACATCTGGAACAACTTATACTATAGAATATACTACATCAGGAGTTTGTCCAGAAACTAGCACGCAAACAGTTACAGTTTTAGCTACAGGTGACGCTTCTTTTAATCTTACAGCTACTTGTGATGGAGCAACAGCAACTATTCTTGGGTCAACAGGAGGAAGCTTCGTATTTAATCCAGTACCAACAGATGGTGCGAATATTGATGCAGCTACAGGAGAAGTAACTAACGGAACACCTGGAGCAACATACACCATAGAATATGCAACTACAGGAGCTTGTGCTGCTAACAGTACAGAATCAGTAACGGTTTTACCTGCAGAAGATGCTTCGTTTACAATGACAGGAACATGTGGAGGAGCAACTGCTAATATAACAGGGGATGCTGGAGGAAGCTTTGTATTTAATCCTGCACCTACAGATGGAGCAACTATTAATGCAGCAACAGGAGAAATAACAAATGGTACATCTGGAGCTACATATACTATTGAATATACAACAGCAGGACCTTGTCCTGAAACAGAAACACAGACTGTAACCGTTTTAACTACAGATGATGCTTCTTTTGTAACAAACCCTAATTGTGATGGTGGTACTGCTACTATTACAGGAGATGTAGGCGGAACTTTTGCATTTAATCCAGCACCAACAGATGGAGCAACTATTAATGCAACATCAGGAGAAGTAACAAACGGTACATCAGGAGCTACTTATACTATAGAATATACAACTTCAGGAGCTTGTCCTTCTACTAGTACACAAACAGTGACTGTTTTAACCACAGGAGATGCATCCTTTAATATGACAGCTACATGTGATGGAGGTACAGCAACCATTACAGGAACAACAGGAGGTAGCTTCGTATTTAATCCAGTACCATCAGATGGTGCATTAATTAATGCAGCTACAGGAGAAGTAACTAACGGTATTCCTGGTACAACTTATACTATAGAATATGCTACAACAGGATCTTGTGCAGCAAGTAGTACGGAAACAGTAACTGTTTTGCCTACTGAAGATGCTTCATTTTCTGTTTTTGAAAACTGTGAAGGAGGAACAATGACTATTCTTGGAGATACAGGAGGTGTTTTTGCTTTCAACCCTGTGCCAACAGATGGAGCTGTAATTGATACAAACACTGGAGAGGTAAGTAACGGAGCTTCGGGAGCAACATATGTAGTAGAGTATACTACATCAGGACCTTGTTCAGTAAGTTCAACACAAAATGTAACTGTATTAGTTACAGATGACCCTTCTTTTAATATGACAGCTACATGTGATGGAGGTTCAGCAACCATAACAGGAACAACAGGAGGTACGTTTGCTATTGTACCAGCACCAACAGATGGCACTACAATAGATGTTAATACAGGGTTAGTAACAGGAGCTACTTCTGCATCTACTTATACTGTAGAGTATACAACAGGCGGAACTTGTCCAGCTACAGCTTCTCAAGTGTTAACAGTATTAACTACAGATGATTCTTCGTTTACTATGTCACCAACATGTGATGGAGGTACAGCAACTATAACAGGAGATACAGGTGGAACATTTGCTTTTAATCCAGCAGTAACTGACGGAGCAACAATTGATGTAAATACAGGAGAAGTAACTAACGCTGTTTCTGGAGTAACTTATACTATTGAATATACTACAGCTGGTGTTTGTCCTTCAAGTACTATAGAGTCTGTAACCGTATATCCTCAAGAAGATGCTACGTTTACTATGAGTGCCACATGTGATGGAGGTACTGCAACTGTAACAGGAGATGCAGGAGGAGTATTTACATTTAATCCTGCACCAACAGATGGAGCGACTATTAATGCAACAACAGGAGAGGTTACTAATGGTACATCAGCAGCAACATATACTGTAGAATATACTACTTCAGGACCTTGTTCTGTAAGTACAACACAAAATATTACAGTACTTACTACAGACAATCCTGCTTTTAGTATGACAGCAAATTGTGATGGAGGAACAGCTTCTGTTTCAGGTACAACAGGAGGAACTTTTGCTTTTAACCCATCTGCAACAGATGGAGCGACTATTAATGCAACAACAGGAGAAGTAACAAATGCTACTTCAGGAGCAAGTTATACTATTGAATATACAACAAGCGGAGCTTGTCCAGCAAGTGACACTCAAGTTTTAACCGTATTAATAACAGACGATCCTTCATTTGCATTGACACCAACATGTGCTGGAGCAACAGCAGTAGTAACAGGAGATGCTGGTGGAACATTTGCTTTTAATCCAGGAGTAACTGATGGAGCAATAATTAATGCAGCTACAGGAGAGGTAACTAATGGAGTGTCTGGAGCAACTTACAGTATAGAGTATACAACCTCTGGAACTTGTCCGTCAAGTAGTATAGAATCTGTAACGGTATATCCACAAGAAGATGCAACGTTTTCAATGAATCCTAATTGTGATGGAGGTACTGCAACTATAACAGGAGATACAGGTGGAGTATTTACATTTAATCCTGCACCAACAGATGGCGCGACTATAAATGCAACAACAGGAGAGGTTACCAGCGGAACATCAGGAGCAACATATACTGTAGAATACACTACATCAGGACCTTGTGCTGTAAGTTCTACGCAAAACGTAACTGTTTTTATTGCAGATGATGCTTCTTTTACAATGAATCCTAATTGTGATGGAGCAACTGCTTTTGTAACAGGAACTTCAGGAGGTGTGTTTACTTTTGATGTTGAACCAGGAGATGGTTCTATTATTGATAGTGTTACAGGAGAAGTATTTAATGCTATTTCAGGAGCTACTTATTCTGTGTTATATACTACAGGAGGAACTTGTATGGATTCTCAAGTGGAGTCATTTACAGTACACCCAATACCAGATGTAGATCTTGTAGATACTTTTATATTATGTTTTGATAATGATGGAAATCTTGTAAATGGACCTATTATAGAAACAGGATTATCCATACTAGATTATACTTTTGAATGGACAGAAACTAGCAACCCAACAGTTGTTTTAGGTACAGATTCATCTTATGAGCCTATTGTAGCAGGAACTTATAGTGTATTTGTAACCAATATAAGTACAGGTTGTTCTACTGTTTTAGGTTCTCCTAATACATTATCTGTTGTTACTAATAGTATTCCGCCAACAGGCTTAACTGCTACAGTTGTTTCTGAAACATTTGCAAATAATAATGTTATTCAAGCTAGTGTAGATAGTGTACCAGGAGCAGATTATGAATTTAGTATAGATGGAGGTCCTTTTGAAAGTAACGGAACAAATGTATATACTTTTAATAATGTTTCTGCAGGAGAGCACGTAGTAACCGTTAGAGATGCTGATGGCTGTGGAGATGATAGCACTACTGTATTGGTAATAGATTATCCTAAATTCTTTACGCCAAATGATGATGGACATAATGATACTTGGCAAATAGTAGGTATTAGTAATCAGTTAGATGCTACTATTTATATATTTGATAGATATGGAAAGTTATTAAAGCAATTAAGTCCTAGTGGAGCAGGATGGGATGGAACCTTAAATGGTTACCCTTTACCTTCAAGTGATTATTGGTTCTCTTTAGAATTTAGAGATCCTAATAATTTAGGAGACTTAAGTAGAAAAGAGTTTAGAGCTCACTTTACTTTAAAAAGGTAAAAGCTTAACTTCGAATTATAGTATAAAAAAACCTGAACAATTATTGTTCAGGTTTTTTTATGTATTATGTTTTCTTGTGGATTATAAATTAAAACTTAAAGACAATGTTACATTTGAGTTTTTGCTATCTAAATTAGCAGCGTCTGTTAAGCCAATTTGATATAGTTGGTAATTGGTTTCTCTTTTGTAATGGTCAAAGGTTAGGTCTAATTTTAGGTTACCAAAATTGTATCCTAAACCAAAAGAGTAACCATTTAAATCGCCAACAGTTTCTTCGTCTTTATAAGGACTTTCTTCAAATCTATAACCACCTCTTAAACTAACCTGTTTAATTTTATATTCACCACCAATTTTAAAGGTAGAAGCAGTGGTTAAACTTTCGCTAATAATATTGTTTTGATACGAAAAATAGGTGTCTGATGCAGGTTTAAATTTAGTGTTTCCGTAATCTTTAATAGAATAATCAATGCTAATCAATCCATTAGTTCCAAAAACATAAGCTAAGCTTCCTGTTAACTTTCCTGGTGTTTTTAAATTGTATTGTTCATATACATTAATTACTCTTGGGTTTATGTTTATGTCATAAAAAGTGCTTCCGTTTTCTAGAGCAATACCATCATAACTTAATGTTTTTATAGACTGACTTGTTTCGTCTTCAATAGTGTACCAAGTTGGTGTATCATACGTTAAACCTACTCTAAGTTGTTTTTCAATTTTTAAAATTCCACCAAACTGAAAAGAAACACCAGAACCTATTGTTTTAAGGTTGTTTTGAAACCCTACTTCGTTAATTAAAGAACCTGAATTATTGTTTCCTTCAAATAAATAGGTAGAGCGTTCGTAATTAATAAAATGCGTATTAACATTTAAACCAAAATATAGATTTTCACCATATTGTGTAGAAGCGTTAATAGTAAATTTTCCGTTATAACCCGTTGCGGCATATGTGTGTTCTTGGTAAAAGTCTCCGTCGGCAATATTAGAGGTGTAAAGTGTGTTATCGTCACTATCTGTTAATGGTTCTAAAATATAAGATTCATAACCTAAAAACGCTTGTTGGTTTTGATTTCCATAAAAATACCCAATATCACTATATGCATCTGCGTAAGTTTCTCCTTGAAAACGAGAAATTTCATCTAATCGTAAACCGTTAGCATTTTCTAAAAAATAAGAACCTATAGAGTTGTTATTGTTTGTGCCATAAGCAAACCAATCGTTATTATAATCTTCAATTTTATTATAGGTAACTCCTAAGGTGAATTTTTTCCAATTAGAAGTCTTACTATTAATATCAAAAACAAATGCAGCTCCAATTTGGTTTAAATCTATAGTAGATTCTGTAGCATTATTACTTCCATTAAAATACTTTGTATCTGTTTTGTTATTTTGATTGGTTAATGAAAATGAAATATGGCTATCATTAAAAACAGAAGATCCTGCTGGATTAATGGCAACAGCACTCATGTCTCCTCCTAGTGCTCCAAAAGCTCCGCTTAGTGCTCTGTATCTAGCAGTTCCTTGTATATCATCTTTTGAATAACGCAGTGCATCTGTAATGTCTTGCGCTTGAGTTAGTGACATAGATATAAAACCTATGCATAGTAAGATTCCTTTTTTCATGTATAAATTTTTAATTAGTATAAATAAAACGAGCTAACACCATTAAATTAATATAGATAGTTAGCTCGTTTGTGATTTAGCAATTTAATTTTATCGTCTACTACTGCTTCTGCTTGAAGAGCTACTTCGACTAGATGAAGATCTTGTAGAAGAGCTACTTCTTGTAGAAGAGCTAGGAGAAGAATAAGAGTTTGTTCTAGGACTAGTTGAATACGATGAATTCGATCTTGGTTGTGTTGTTGATGTACTTGTTCTAGTTCTAGTGGTGTTTACTCTAGTTCTTGTAGAATTATTAGTTCCTGAAGAGTTGCTATTTCTAGTAGTATTCACTCTAGTTCTTGTAGTATTATTAGTTCTAGGGCTAGTAGTGGTGTTACTGTTTCTTCTAGGTGTTGTTGTTGCATTAGATCTAGTACTAGTACTTCTTCTAATGGTGGTATTGGTATTGTTTCTTCCGTATATGGCACTAGATCTATAAAAGCTGTTGCTGCGTCTAGAGTTGTGATATGCAACACGGTTTCCTCCGTAGTAATTGTTGTAATAGCCATAGTTGTTCCAATAAGGAGAGTGGTAATAACCTCCATATCCATAATAAGGAGAAAACCAAAATGGATCATAAAACCCAGAATAACCCCATCCCATATTCCAATAAGAATATCCGTAACCATAACCATATCCAAAAGGTCTGTACCAGTTGTTATAACCATAACCCATATTGTTTGAGTATACATTTATAGTTACATCACTGTTGTCTTGTCCCCAACCAGCATAAGATTCTTCTTCTGTGTTCTCTTGTTCGTTATAGTCACCTTCATACGAATCTATATCTGTAAAAACAGCATCCTCTTCTTCTGTAATATAGTCGTATTCTGAAGATTGTTCTTGAAAATAATTTTTATAATAAGAATTATTATTGGCTACATCATTTTGTACCTCAGGACTTTGTGAAGAGCCATAAATACCATCATTATCTTGGTTTACATATTGCGATGAACCACAGGAGCTCATCACAAATGCAATAGCTAATAGTGCTAAAAATGGCATTTGTGCTTTTATGTATTTTTTAAATTGCATATCTCTTAAGATTTTATTGTTGAACAATACAAAAATAGTTAGTTTTGCTGAACTATTTCATTATTTAACATAGTCACAATATTTGTGCCAAAACCCTGTATATGAGCAAAAAACTTACAAGTAGAGCAGAAGACTACTCAAAATGGTATAACGAATTGGTTGTCAAAGCAGATTTAGCTGAGAACTCCGCAGTTCGTGGTTGTATGGTAATTAAACCATATGGATATGCTATCTGGGAAAAAATGCAAGCAGAATTAGATAAAATGTTTAAAGAAACAGGACATCAAAATGCTTATTTTCCTCTTTTCGTACCTAAAAGCTTATTTGAAGCTGAAGAAAAAAATGCGGAAGGATTTGCAAAAGAATGTGCAGTTGTTACCCATTATAGATTACAAAATGATCCAGATAAACCAGGAAAACTTCGTGTAGATCCTGCAGCAAAATTAGAAGAAGAACTAGTAGTAAGACCAACTAGTGAAGCTATTATTTGGAATACATATAAAGGATGGATCCAATCGTATAGAGATTTGCCATTATTAATAAACCAATGGGCAAATGTTGTACGTTGGGAAATGCGTACACGTTTATTTCTTAGAACCGCAGAATTTTTATGGCAAGAAGGGCATACTGCTCATGCCACCAAAGCAGAAGCTTTAAAGGAAGCAGAGCTAATGAATAACGTTTATGCCAATTTTGCAGAAAACTTTATGGCTATTCCTGTTGTTAAAGGAGTGAAAACAGAAAGCGAACGTTTTGCTGGAGCAGATGAAACCTATTGTATAGAAGCATTAATGCAAGATGGTAAAGCGCTACAAGCAGGAACTTCGCACTTTTTAGGACAAAATTTTGCAAAAGCCTTTGATGTAAAGTTTACCTCTAAAGAAGGAAAGCAAGATTATGTTTGGGCAACGTCATGGGGAGTTTCTACACGTTTAATGGGAGCTTTAATTATGACACATAGTGATGATGAAGGTTTGGTTCTGCCTCCTAGTTTAGCGCCAAATCAAGTGGTAATTGTTCCTATTTATAAAACAGATGAACAATTTGAAGAAATTAGTAAAATAGCTAACCTTATAAAGAGTGATCTGTATGCTAAAAATATTTCTGTTAAATATGATGATAGAGATACCTATAGACCAGGAGCTAAATTTGCACAGCATGAATTACAAGGTGTACCATTACGTATTGCAATAGGTCCAAAAGATCTAGAAAAAGGTACAGTAGAAATAGCGAGACGTGATACTAAGACAAAAGAAGTTATTGCTCTAGATAATTTAACGAGTACTGTAGAAACTCTTTTAGAAGATATCCAGAATAATCTGTACAAAAAAGCACTAGATTATAGAGATTCACATATCACAAAAGTGGAAAATTTTGAAGAATTTAAAGAAACTTTAAATAATAAAGGAGGATTTATTTCTGCACACTGGGATGGTACAATAGAAACCGAAGATAAGATAAAAGAAATAACAAAAGCAACAATACGCTGTATGCCAGTAGATTCTGAAAAAGAAGAAGGGAAGTGCGTGTTTACAGGGAACCCTTCTAAAGGAAGAGTATTGTTTGCAAAGGCATATTAGTTTTAATTTTTTTTAAAAAAATATTGATTTAGTGTTGCAACATTTAAAAATAGTTGTATTTTTGCACCCGCAATGGAAACGTTGTAAGTTTTTTGAAAAATAAAATTGCAAAAAAAAATAAAAATTAATTGCAGAATTAAAAAGTTTATTTATCTTTGCAGTCTCAAAAGCAAAATGGCCCGTTCGTCTATCGGCTAGGACGCCAGGTTTTCATCCTGGTAAGAGGGGTTCGATTCCCCTACGGGCTACATTTTTTAATAAGAAAGAAAAAAAGAAACAAATGGCAAATCATAAGTCAGCGCTAAAAAGAATTAGAAGTAACGAAGCTAAGCGTTTAAGAAATAAATATCAGCACAAAACTACTCGTAATGCTATCAAAAAATTACGTGAGTTAACTGATAAGAAAGAAGCTGATGCTTTATTTCCTTCTGTTGTTTCAATGTTAGATAAACTAGCAAAGAAAAACATTATACACGCTAATAAAGCTGCTAACCTTAAATCTGGTTTAGCTAAGCACGTAGCTGCTCTATAAGGAGTAACTTCTTAAAAAGAAATTTAAAAGCCTTTCCAATCGGAAAGGCTTTTTTGTTTGTTATATGTTTTTTGTTAATAGGTAATCAGATTCATTTATAACTACAAGTAAACTTCTTGTAAAGTGCATAGTATAAGCCTTTGTAGAAGAAAGTGAGGATTATGTATGGCTCATTTTTTTAACGTGTTAGAACGTTTATATAAGGCAATTGTAGTTTATCTGTTATGCGTATTTATAAAGTATAAGTCTTGAATTACTGCAATAAGCTATAATAATAAGTAAGCGTGATTTTAAAAGAGAAGTTGACTTCTTTTTAATATTAACAATGATATTATTCTTTTCCTTGTAGTAGTAATGCTAATGACGATGGTGTAAATGAAATAAGCTCATTTATTGAAACATTTACTGTTGCTATTTATAATGGTATATTTGATAATAGAGTTTTTAATACAAAGTATTATTGTTTTAGCACTTATATAGTAAACTAAAACAAAAAAAAGCCTTGAGAATTTCTCAAGGCTTTTTTTATAAATACGAGTAGAGTGGTATTAACCGTTCATAGAGATTAAAAACTCTTCGTTGTTTCTTGTTTGTTTAAATCTTTCGTTAATAAACTCCATAGCTTCTACAGGGTTCATATCAGCAAGATATTTACGCATCACCCACATTCTTTGTATTGTAGTTTCGTCTAATAATATATCATCACGACGTGTGCTTGATGAGGTAAGATCAATAGCAGGGAAAATTCTACGGTTAGATATTTTTCTATCTAATTGTAGTTCCATATTACCAGTACCTTTAAATTCTTCAAAAATAACTTCGTCCATTTTAGATCCTGTTTCTGTTAATGCCGTAGCAATAATAGTTAAGGAACCTCCATTTTCTATATTACGAGCAGCACCAAAGAAACGTTTTGGCTTATGTAATGCATTTGCATCTACACCACCAGAAAGTATTTTTCCTGAAGCAGGTTGTACAGTATTGTATGCTCTAGCAAGTCTTGTAATAGAATCTAAAAGAATCACTACATCATGACCACATTCTACCAAACGTTTTGCTTTTTCTAAAACAATATTAGCAATTTTTACGTGTTCATGTGCTTCTTTATCAAAAGTAGAAGCAACCACTTCACCACGAACATTACGTTGCATGTCTGTAACTTCTTCAGGTCTTTCATCTATAAGTAAAATCATTTGGTATACCTCAGGATGGTTTGCAGCAATAGCATTTGCAACATCTTTAAGTAACATGGTTTTACCTGTTTTTGGTTGTGACACAATCATACCACGTTGCCCTTTACCAATAGGAGCAAATAGATCCATAATACGTGTAGAAATAGTCGCTTGTTTTTCTGCAATATTAAATTTTTCTTGCGGAAACAATGGCGTTAAGTGCTCAAAAGCAACTCTATCTCTTACTACATTTGGGTCTTGACCGTTTATTTTGCTAACTTTAATTAAAGGGAAATATTTTTCACCTTCTTTAGGAGGTCTAACATGACCTAAAACAGTATCTCCTGTTTTTAAACCAAATAAACGAATTTGAGATTGCGAAACATATATGTCATCTGGAGATGATAAATAATTGTAGTCTGAAGAACGTAAAAAACCATATCCATCTTGCATGATGTCTAAAACACCTTCACTCTCTATAATAGCATCAAATTCAAAATCTGGTTCTTTGTAACGGTTTCTTGTGTCTTTGTTTCCGTTGTTTCCAGAGTTTTTGTTTTGATTTTTATGTTGTGGTTTTTTATTTTGATTATTGTCTCTAGATTTTTCTGCTCTATCTGTTTTATCGTTTGTTGCAGGTTTTTCTTTTTGAGACTTTTCTTTTTGAGATTTTTGAGGTTCTCTTTTTGCTTGAGGTTTAGCAGCAGCCTTTGGTTGGTGTTTAGGCTTGTTTTCTACTTTAGTTTCTGTAGTTGTAGTTTCCTCTTTTTTAGGAGTAGTTTTAGTAGCAGGTTTTTTTGCTGCTGTTCTTTGTACTCGTTGTCTAGGTTTTTTTACCTCTGTTTTTTCAACTGCTTTTTCAACCGGTTTAGCAACTGCTTCAACAGCTTTAGGGTTTGCTGCTTGATGATCTAGTATTTGGTACACTAAATCTAATTTCTTTAAAGTACGATATTTAGATACCTTTAAAGTTTTAGCTATTTCCTGTAACTCAGGAAGCTTCATTTCTTTTAATTGTGTGATTTCAAACATTATGTTGAATTGAATATTTTGTGTTAGATATAGAATTTGAATTATTCCGAAGAGATATTGATCTTATTCTGAAGTATTAACAAGGTATAACCGTGTATGTTACATCTTGTTACTGCAATTATACAACTTTATTTTAAGTTTTTACCGTATTTTTATAAAAGAAACTGTTATTTTTGTGGTCAATATTTAAAAAATTTATGATTCAACGTATACAAAGTGTTTATCTTTTATTGGCTGCAGGAGTGTCTGCTGGTTTAACTTTTGTTTTTAATTTATGGACTACTGTAAATGATACAATAGTTTTTGCAAAAGATAATATGCTGTATTTTGGATTGTTTTTAGGCTCTGCAGCCTTATCTTTAATATCTATATTTTTGTTTAAAAATAGGAAGTCGCAATTTATGTTGGGACGACTTAACATCATATTAAACTTTATTTTACTAGGATTATTTGTGTATCAATCACTAAACGTATCTGGAGAAACAAATGTTTCTGAGAAAGGTATTGGGATTTTTCTTCCTATTATTTCTATCGTGTTATTAGTGTTAGCTAATAAGGCCATTAAGAAGGATGAAGATCTTGTAAAATCTGTGGATAGATTACGATAAACCTATCATCTTAGTATTAGTGCGTGAGCCCAAGGTGAAGATCTTGGGCTTTTTTATTTTTTAAACTCAATAACTTCTAAATCTTTTATAGTTTCTCCTTCAATAACAAAGCGAAGCATAGTTCTTACTTTTTGAAAACCATGTTTTCCTACAGCACCAGGATTCATATGTAATAGGTTTAGTTTTTTGTCTGGCATAACCTTTAAAATATGTGAGTGCCCAGAAATAAATAGTTTTGGCGGATTTTTTTTAATAGCTTCTCTTATTCGTACATCATATCTATTTGGATATCCACCTATATGTGTAATCCAAACATCTACATCTTCACACATAAATCTATTGTTTTCAGGAAATTCTACCCTTGCTTTGGCATCATCAATATTGCCATAAACAGCACGAAGTGGTTTTAATTGTTTTATGGTATCTGTAACTTTTAAATCGCCAATGTCTCCAGCATGCCATACTTCATCTGCTTGTTTTACATATTTTAAAATGGCTTCATCGATATAACTATGTGTGTCTGAAAGTAAGAGGATTTTTTTCATTATCATTTCCCTGTAGATCGGGAATTTTAGTTTTTATAGTTAATTTTAAAAAGCGAAAATCTCTTTAATTAATTAACGTTTATTTGAAATTTAAAGATAGATTAAAGTTCTATCTTTGCCTTTTACAAAAATACGATTTTAACTTGAAATATTTTTTACAACTTTCTTATAATGGTGCAGCATATCATGGTTGGCAAAAACAGCCTAACGCTATTTCTGTACAAGAGGTTATAGAAAAAAACTTGGCTATCTTACTAAAAGAAGAAACGCCAATTCTAGGAGCAGGACGTACAGATGCAGGAGTACATGCAGTACAAATGTTTGCGCATTTTGAAACTGAAATAGATTTTAATAAACAAGATCTTGTGTATAGGCTAAATGCGTTATTACCAAAAGATATTGCTATTCAAGATGTCTTTAGAGTAAAAGAAGATGCGCATGCAAGGTTTCATGCAGTAAGTAGAGCATATTTGTATAGAATTTCTGTTAAAAAAGATGTTTTTCAAAAAGATCAAACTTTTTATGTTAAGCCTAAACTAGATGTTGAAAAGATGAATGAGGCTGCGCAAATTTTATTGCAGTATAAAGATTTTCAATGTTTTTCTAAAAGCAATACAGATGTAAAAACATATAATTGCGATTTAATGTATGCTCATTGGCAAGTAGTAAATGATGAATTACATTTTACCATTAAAGCAGATCGTTTTTTACGTAATATGGTAAGAGCTATTGTTGGTACTTTAGTAAATATAGGATTAGGTAAAATGGAAGTTGCAAACATGCACAAAATAATTAAATCTAAAAGTAGATGTGAAGCAGGTTTTTCTGTTCCTGCACATGCGCTTTACTTAACAAAAGTAGAATACCCAGAGTCTATAAAATATGACAAATAAAAAGCAAGATAAAATTTTAGACTTTAGTCTTTTAACACGACTTTCATTTTATGTAAAACCATATAAATGGGTTTTTATTGGTGTGTTTTTAGCAGTCGTATTATTGGCAGCTTTAAGTTCTGCTGTGCCTTATTTAACACAATATGTAGTAGATAATAATATAGCAAAACAAGATGCAGAAGGCTTTTTATTTTTTGTAGTAATCATGCTTGGTTTGCTGTTAGCACAGACCTTTTTTCAGCTGTTTTTTATTTATTATGCAGGTTGGCTAGGTCAAAATGTGGTAAAAGATATACGTGTCAAGCTTTTTAATCATATGCTTAAATTTAAAATGAAGTATTATGATAATTCTTCGGTAGGTGTACTTATTACTCGTGCTGTAACAGATATGGAGCGTATTGCTGATATTTTTGGCGAAGGTTTATTCATGATTTTTAGAGACGTATTAACCATGATTGTGGTTTCTGGTGTCATGATTTTTATGAATTGGAAATTAAGCCTTATTGTTTTTGCTCTTTTACCTTTAGTATTGGTTGCTACTAGAATTTTTCAGAAATATATGAAACGTGCTTTTGAAGAAGTGCGAACCGAAATTTCTAATCTAAACTCTTTTGTTCAAGAACGCGTTACAGGAATGAAAATTCTTCAACTTTTTACAAGAGAAGATACGGAGTATAAAAAATTTAAAACAATAAACAATAGACATAAAAAAGGATGGTTAAAAACCGTTTGGTATAATTCTATTTTCTTTCCTATTGCAGAACTTTCTTCTTCTATTACTATAGGTTTAGTTGTTTGGTATGGAGGGTTAAATGCTGTGCTAGATAATACGGTTTCGCAAGGAGATTTAATTGCTTTTATTATGTTTATTCCTATGCTGTTTAGACCATTACGTCAAATTGCAGATAAGTTTAATACACTGCAAATGGGAATGGTAGCTGCAAATAGAGTGTTTAAGGTTTTAGATACCACTTCGCAAATTACAGATACTGGAACTCAAGAGGTTTCTGTTTTTAACGGAAATATAGCCTTTAAAAAAGTACACTTTAGTTATGTGGAAGATGAAGAAGTGCTAAAAGGAATTTCTTTTAACGTAAAAGCAGGAGAAACCATAGCAATTGTGGGAGCAACAGGAGCAGGAAAGTCTACTATTATTAATTTATTAAATCGTTTTTACGAAATTAATAAAGGTACCATTACTATAGATAATATAGATATTAAACAATTAACCTTAGGTTCTTTACGTGCTAAAATAGCTGTAGTGTTACAAGATGTATTTTTATTTGCAGATACTATTTTAAATAATATTACTTTAAATAATCCAGATATAACCGAAGCACAAGTACAACAGGCAGCAAAAGATATAGGAATTCATGAATTTATTATGAGTCTTCCTGAAGGTTATCATTATAATGTAAAAGAAAGAGGAGCAATGCTTTCTTCTGGACAACGACAATTAATCTCGTTTTTAAGAGCTTATGTTACCAATCCTAGTATTTTGGTGTTAGATGAAGCTACTTCTTCTGTAGATTCTTACTCAGAACAGCTGATACAAAATGCAACCGATAAAATTACCAAAGGAAGAACCTCTATTGTTATAGCGCATAGATTGGCTACTATTAAAAAAGCAGACAAAATTATAGTTATGGATGCAGGTGAAATTGTTGAAGAAGGTACGCATCAAGAGTTGCTTAAAAAGCAAGGTGGTTATTATAAAAATTTATACGAAGTACAGTTTATGCAAACTGCAGAAGTTTAATCTCTTTTTGTTAAATCATAAACGGTTTAGCATATAGAAAATCAAATACTGAAAATTCTTTTTTTGTTTGCAGTATAGTATTAAGCTAAATCTTTCTTTATTATTTCTATAAGCTCTTCTGTGTCTTTAAACATAACAAATTTTCCGCCTTTAAAATAAGATAGTTGTCCTGTTTCTTCACTTACAGCAATTGCCAAAGCATCTGTTTTTTCTGTAATACCAACAGCTGCTCTATGACGTAAACCAAATCGTTGTGGTAAGGTTTTTTCGTTATTTACTGGTAAAATTACTCGTGTAGCTTTTACAATATTGTTTTCTATAATAATGGCTCCATCGTGTAATGGGCTATTTTTAAAAAAGATACTTTCAATTATTGGTTGTGTAACCTCAATATTCATGGCGTCTCCTGTATCTTTTAAAAAATCTAGGCTATTGTTATGTTCTAAAACTATTAAAGCTCCTGTTTTTGTGGTTCCCATTTTGGTACAAGCAGCAATAATTACCTCAATATTTGTTGCGTTGCTGGTTTCGGTTTGTAAAAACTTAAGTTGTTTAAAGAATTTTTTTCTGCTTCCAAAATTGGTAGAACCAATCATTAAAAGAAATTTTCTTATTTCTTGTTGAAAAACAACAATAAGCGCAAACATACCAACACTAATAAAACCACCAAGAATATTACTTAAAAGTTGCATTTGTAATGCTTGTGTAATTTTCCAAATAATATAAATAATTACAATACCTATAAATATGTTAATTGCAACTGTACCTTTAACTAGTTTGTATACGTAGTAGAGCAATAGTGCTACCAAAATAACATCTATTATATCTAAAATAGTGAATTTTAAAAGGTCATCAAATATTTCCAAAGTTTGGGTGTTTTTGTAAATGTACTAAAATATGATTAATAAATATATTCAATATTAGAAACACTAAGTCCTTCGGTATTTAAATCATTACACATAGATTTAATATGTATGTATTCTTGAAAGCTTAGGTTTTTGTTAAAATGTAAGTTTACCTTAAAATCGCTAGCATCTAATTCTAAATTATTTGAATTTTTTATAGTTTCAATTGTAGAAAATAAATCTTTAATTACAGTAGTGCTGTTATGCGCTGTTTCTTGTAAATAAGAGTTTATTAATATGTCATTCATACTATTAACACTAAGCGTTAAAACAAAAATAGATGTATCTTTCTTAGAGTCTATTTCATTGGCTTGGGTTTGGTAAATAATATCGGTAAAATCAATAAATCCCAAATTTTTAATGCTGGTATCATTACAGGTAAAGTAGTTTTTTACACCTTCTTTTTTATGATTAGAGTTTTTCTTTTTTTCTTGTAAAAAGATTATCTGCGGAATTGCTTGATGTAGCTTTAAACGTTTGTCTACATTAATCAACCAGTTGGTAGTACTAATTAAATTCTTTCTGTTTAGCTCTAAACTATCTGGTTTGGTTTCGTCATAAAAAATATAGCCAGGAGAAATGTCTAGTACTTCATGAATTTCAGAATGTGAAATTTCTGCTAACTGAATGGTTTTTTCATTGCCACAAGAGGTAATAAAAATTAAAAGTACTAGGTAAAAAAAATGTTTCATTATTAATTAAGTTGTGCTGTTAGTTTAATGGTTTCTGTTGCTTCTTTAACATCGTGAACGCGTAAAATTTTTGCTCCTTTTTGTAAAGCAATAGTATTTAAAACAGTGGTTCCGTTTAATGCATCTTTAGCTGTGTTTTCTAAAGTTTTGTATATCATAGATTTTCTAGAAACTCCAGCAAGTATTGGTAAATCTACTATTTTTAAAAGCTCTAAATGCTTTAATACTTCAAAATTTTGAGCTGTGTTTTTAGCAAATCCAAAGCCAGGATCTATAATCATATCATTAATACCTAGTTTTTTTGCTTCGGCAATTCTTTCCGAAAAATAAAAAATAAGGGCTTTCATGATGTTTTTATATGTAGTATGTTCTTGCATATTTTGTGGTGTACCTTTCATGTGCATCATAATATATGGTACTTGCAAATTAGCAACTGTTTGCATCATGTTTTTATCTAACATTCCTGCAGAAATATCATTAACTAAAGCGGCTCCATGTTCAATAGCTTGCTTGGCAACTTCGCTTCTAAAAGTATCTACAGATAGTATTATTTCAGGAAAAGTGTTGGTTAGTAAGTTAATAATAGGAAGCGAGCGTTTTAATTCTTCGGTTTCACTAATATGCTGCGCATTTGGTCTAGAACTGTAGGCGCCAATATCTATAAAAGTAGCTTCGTTTTTTAACATCGTTTCTACTTGTGTTAAAATTTGACTTTCATTTTTATATTTTCCGCCATCATAAAATGAGTCTGGAGTAAGATTTAATATTCCCATGACTTTAGGAGTGGTTAAATCTATGAGTTTTCCTTTGCAATTAATTGTCATTCGTGCTTTGTAAATGGTTGTTTGTTAAAGTATACAAAACTTTAAACGCTAAACTTTGAACTTTAAAATTATTTATGCGAAATTTACGCAAAATAGATTTTAATTTATGCAAGATACTTCAAAACAATATGACGCTGTTGTAAACACATGCAGAAGCTTATTTATTAATAAAATGTCTGATTACGGAAGCGCGTGGAGAATATTACGTTTGCCATCACTTACAGACCAAATTTTTATAAAAGCACAACGTATTAGAAGTCTACAACAAAACCATGTTAGAAAAGTAGATGAAGGTGAAGTTAGTGAGTTTATAGGTATTATTAATTATAGTATTATGGCTTTAATTCAGTTAGAAAAAGGGGTTGTAGACCAACCAGATTTGACTACGGAAGAAGCAACTGTTCTTTATGATGAAAAAGTAGCCGTTACCAAAAAACTTATGGAAGATAAAAACCATGATTATGGTGAAGCTTGGCGTGATATGCGTGTGAGTAGCTTAACCGATTTAATTTTACAAAAATTACTTCGCGTAAAGCAAATTGAAGATAATGCAGGAAAAACTATTGTTAGCGAAGGCATTGATGCTAATTATCAAGACATGATTAATTATGCCATTTTTGCTATGATTCATTTAAAAGAATAAAAAAAACTTCCTGCTAAAGTAGGATGCATAATAAAAATAGAATTTAAATTAAAACGTTTCCTGTTTTTCAGGAATTACAAAAATATTTATGAAATACATCACACACCTTTGTAGAATCCTTGTAGGAGGATTATTCATTTTTTCAGGATTAATAAAGTTAAATGATCCATTAGGTTTTTCTTATAAATTACAAGAATATTTTAGTGAAGACGTTTTAAACCTTCCGTTTTTAGAACCTTATGCTTTGGCTATTTCGGTTTTTGTGGTGGTGTTAGAAGTTGTTTTAGGTATTTTTTTACTTATTGGCTATAAACCAAAATTTACAGTACGAAGCCTTTTTGCAATGATTGTATTTTTCACTTTCCTTACCTTTTATGCATGGTATTTTGATAAGGTAAAAGATTGTGGTTGTTTTGGTGATTTCTTACCAATGAAACCAATAGAAAGTTTTATTAAAGACTTAATCTTACTAGGCTTAATAGTTGTTTTACTAATAGGTTTAAAACATATAAAACCTATATTAGGAAAGTTTCCTACTACCTTATTAGCTCTTTTAGGCTTTTTAGGAAGTCTTTGGTTTGGCTACCACGTGTTAATGCATTTACCAACTTGGGATTTTAGAGCGTATAAAGTAGGAGCAAATATTCTTGAAGGAATGTCTACTCCAGAAGATGCACCAAAGGCTGTGCAAGAATACACATGGACATTTAAAGTAAATGGCGAAGAAAAAGAATTTGTAACCGACGGAAGTTACCCAACTGTAGATGGAGAATATATAGGAGTAGAAACTAAAATTATAGATGAAGGCTATGATCCTCCAATAAAAGATTTTTCTATTGAAAGTGATGACGAAGATTTAACAGAACAGTTTTTAAATGAAGAAAACCTTATTATGGTTATCTCTTATAATTTAGATACTGCAGAAACTCAAGGTTTGCAGGCGTTAAAAACAGTAACAGACAAAGCAATTAAAAACGGTTACAAAGTTATTGGTTTAACAGCTTCTGGAACCGATGAAAAATTAAAAATAAATGCCGATTATGCATTAGACTTTAATTGGTATTTATGCGATGAAAAAGCATTAAAAACAGTAGTTCGTGCTAATCCAGGAGTGGTGAAATTACACCAAGGAACGGTTACTCAAAAAGTACACTGGAATGATATTGATGATTTAAAATTACCAGTAGTAGAAAGAAAACTAGAACCTAAAAAGGAAGAAGACTTCGCTTCGGTATTATTTTTAATCGATAACGAAATAGCAACCAAAGAAGCAGCAGATGCTCTTGACTCAGAAACTATAGAAGCGGTTAATGTGGTAAAAGAAAGAACAGAAGGTGACCTTTTAGATTCTATTAATGTAGCAAACAATACTTCTTTTGAGTCGTTAGTAGAAATAACATTAAAAAAATAAAAGCGATACCAAAACACTTCTAAGTATTAATAAAGATTTGCTAGAGGAGTTAAAAAGTAGGAAAAGCTAAAAAGAAAACCAGAAAATTACGTACCACTGATAAGCTACTTAGTAAATAAAACCGGTTATGCATTACTCACTTTATTTGGTGTAGTAACCGTTATATTCTTTTTATTTAACGTGCTTCCTGGAGATCCTGCACAAATGATGCTTGGTCAAAATGAAGATAGCGAGCAGCTAGCATTAGTAAAACAAAAGTATGGTTTTGATAAGCCTATAAGTACACAATATGTATACTATTTAAATGATTTGTCTCCTATTTCATTTCATTCTAAAAACAAAAATAACTACACCTATTTAAGTACAAGTAAATATACAGCTACCAAGCTGTTTTCTGTAGGTAATACCATAGCAGTTTTAAAGTTTCCATATTTAAGAGAGTCTTTTACTAAACAAGGTAAAAAAGTTAGTCAAGTACTTGCAGAAACATTACCAAATACGTTTGTTTTGGCAGTTTCAGCAATAGTAATAGCGATGCTTTTAGGTGTTTTTTTAGGAGTGGTTTCAGCATTAAAAAAAGATAGTTTTTTAGATAAAGCCATTCAAATATTTAGTACAGTTGGTATGTCTGTGCCTTCGTTTTTTTCGGCTATATTGTTTGCTTGGTTATTTGGTTATGTTTTGCATAAATACACCAATTTAGAAATGACAGGTAGCCTTTATGAATTAGATGATTATGGCGAAAAACTTCACATACAATGGAAAAACTTAATACTTCCTGCTGTTGTTTTGGGTATTCGTCCGCTAGCTGTAATTATTCAGTTAATGCGTAACTCTTTATTAGAGGTTTTTAATCAAGATTATATACGTACAGCAAGAGCTAAGGGCTTGAGTGAGTTTCAAATTATAAAAAAACATGCCATAAAAAATGCACTAAATCCTGTGGTTACCGCAATTTCTGGATGGTTTGCATCTATGCTTGCAGGAGCTGTTTTTGTAGAATATATTTTTGGTTGGAATGGTTTAGGAAAAGAAATAGTAAACGCATTAAATACTTTAGACTTACCAGTAATTATGGGTTCTGTTTTAATTATAGCAACCCTTTTTGTAATTATTAATATTTTTGTCGACATAATCTACACGTGGTTAGACCCAAAAGTGACATTGAAATAATGTCATTATCAGAAAATTACAATTATTTTAATAATCAATAAACCATTTTTTGCACATGGTTTATACATAGTAACTGCATGTAAATCATGAAAAAACACCTATTAGTAGTATGCTTCAGTATTTTATTTATAAGCTGTAAAGCACAAGAAACACCAACACAATTTACTCAAGAAGCATTAAATGATACTTTTATTTCTTTTGAAGGAGAAAACATTTCCTTTAAGCAAATTTTAGAAAAACACAAAGGCAGCACTATTTTAATAGATGTTTGGGCATCTTGGTGTGGTGACTGTATACAAGGCATGCCAAAAGTAAAAGTACTTCAAGAAACCAATACAGAAATGGTATTTTTGTTTCTTTCTGCAGACAAATCTATCACTAGCTGGAAAAAAGGTATAAATAAGTATCAAGTAAAAGGAGAACATTATTTTATGCCAAAAGGAATGAAAAGTATTTTTAGTAAATCTATTGACTTAGACTGGATTCCTAGATACCTAATTATTGACGCACAAGGAAACATAAAACTATATAAAGCTATAAAAGCTGATGATAGTGAGTTATTAAAAGCATTAAATTAGTTACTTTTGTTTTTTACCTATATTTAATAGCAAGGTTTCTATGATGAAACTTTGGTAGTAGGTAGTAATAAATTAGTTTAACTTAAAAAAAGATTTTCGCTTTAGAGGATAAAAGATATGAGAAAAAATATAGTAGCAGGAAACTGGAAGATGAATAATGATCTTTCACAAACAGAAACCTTAATAACTAACTTAAAAAAACAAACGCAAACATCTACAGCAGAAGTAATGATTGCGCCAACATTTACTAATCTTTGGCCTGCTTTTGATGCTTTAAGACAATCTAATATTGAAGTAATAGCACAAAACATGCATTTTGCAGAAAATGGTGCATATACTGGTGAAATTAGTGCTGCAATGTTAAAAAGTATTGGTGTAGAAACTGTGATCTTAGGACACTCAGAACGTCGTGCATACTTTAATGAAACCGATGAACTATTAGCAAAAAAAGTAGATGCAGCATTGGCAAATAACATGCGTGTTATCTTTTGTTTTGGAGAAGAATTGGCAGATAGAAAAGCTAATAACCATGAAAACGTAGTAGCATCACAAATAAAAAATGCTTTATTTCATTTAGACGCAGCAGCTTTTAAAAATATTGTTTTAGCCTATGAGCCTGTTTGGGCAATTGGTACAGGAGAAACTGCAAGTCCTGAGCAAGCACAAGATATGCATGCCTTTATAAGAGAAACATTAAACAATAAATATGGAGCAGAAACAGCAAATAATGTTTCTATTCTTTATGGAGGAAGTGTTAAACCAGCAAATGCTAAAGAAATTTTCTCTAAACCAGATGTAGATGGAGGATTAATTGGAGGAGCAGCTTTAAAAGCCGAAGATTTTTACGCTATAGTAAATGCCTTTTAAATGGACAAAGCTTCAGTAAAAGAGCTATTAAGAAATTTAGGAATCATTAAAATTGTTGATAATCTTAGGTATTTAATAGTTAAATTTAAAAATAAAACTAAAAATAGTAAGTTTATAAAAGAAAACCCTACGGTTAAATTACCGCCAGATTATTTGTTGTATGAGTCCCATCTTTTAAACTATCAAGAGTATATAAAAAATGGAATTATAGATGCTAAAAACTTAAAGCAATTATTAGAAAAACACATCAATTTAAATAATAAAAAGGTGCTAGATTGGGGTTGTGGTCCAGCAAGAGTTATTAGGCATTTTCCTGATTTGTTGCCAAATACACAGTTTTTTGGTACAGATTATAATAAAAAAAGTATTTCTTGGAACAAAGAGAATATTCAAAATGTACAGTTTCATAATAATGCTATAAATCCACCAACAGATTTTAAAGAAAACACTTTTGATGCTATTTATGGCCTATCTATTTTTACCCATTTATCCGAAGAAAACCATAACAATTGGGTTAATGAGTTGTACCGAATAGCAAATAAAAATGCCATATTAATAATTACAACACATGGCGAAGCTTTTAAAGAGAGGTTAGTAAAAAAAGACCAGCTTAAATTTGAAGCAAATCAACTAGTTGTAGAAGCAAATACACTAGAAGGACATAGAACCTATGCAGCATATCATCCTCCTAAATGGATGAAAAAACAGTTTCAAGAAAAATTTGAAATTGTTGAGCATATTAAAGGAAATAAAGAAAATTGGGGAATAGCTCAAGACACTTGGGTTATTAAAAAAGTCTAAAACTAAAGGCTCCTTAATTAATATTTAAAAGATACATTAAAAAAACATGTCAAATACAATATATATTGGCTACTACTTTAAAGTAGAACCTATTCAACCAGGAACAGAAATTTTAATTGCAGAACTAGGTTATGCAGGTTTTGAAAGTTTTGTAGAAACCGAAGAAGGTGTTACTGCATACATTCAAAAAGAAGAATGGCAAGAAGATATTTTAAATGATATTCAAATATTAAACTCAGACGAGTTTGACATTAGCTATACTTTTGATGAAATAGAACAAACCAATTGGAATGAAGAATGGGAGAAAAATTTTAGCCCAATAGTGGTTGATGATTTATGTTCTGTTCGTGCACCTTTTCATGAAAAACTAAATACTAAATTTGATATTGTTATAGAGCCTAAAATGAGTTTTGGAACAGGACATCATGAAACCACACACATGATGTTACAACATATTCTTCAAAACGATTTTAATGGTAAAACAGTTCTAGATATGGGCTGTGGTACAGGAGTTTTAGCAATTCTTGCCGAAAAAAAAGGAGCAACAAAATTAGACGCTATAGATATTGATAATTGGTGCTATTTAAATAGTATTGAAAATGTAGAGCGCAATGATTGTCATAAAATTTCGGTTTTTGAAGGAGATGCAAGCTTATTAAAAGGAAAAAGCTATGATATAATTATAGCCAACATTAACAGAAATATCTTGTTAAACGATATGGAAACCTATGCAGCAGCTTTGAATAAAAACGGAATGCTTTTTTTAAGCGGATTTTATAATAATGACATTCCTATTATAGAAGAAGTTTGTAATAAGCATATGTTAAAATTAGTCGAAAAATTAGAAAAAAATAAATGGGTATCTTTAAAATTCATAAATTAGTAAAGCAATAATGCCTTTTTTCCTTAGAAAAAATACCTTAAAGATAATTGGGAGATGAGTACAAAAGAAAAAATACAAGAACAAGTTCAAGTAGATACTAAAACGCAACACCTTAATGAAATAGTGTTGTATAATGACGATGTAAATACTTTTGATCATGTTATAGATACACTTATTTATGCATGTGATCATACTCCAGAACAGGCAGAACAATGCTCTATTCTTGTGCATTATAAAGGACAATGTACTGTAAAAACAGGAGTTTATGATGAGCTAGAACCTCGTTGTACTATGCTTTTAGATGCAGGTTTAAGTGCAGAGATTGTTTAAAATTTTCCAAATACATAATCAAATTAGAAGATTCTAAAATTTACTCGTACTTTTGCAATATGATGGAAGAACAAGTAATTCTTGTAAACGAAAAAAACGAGCAAATTGGTTTAATGCCAAAGCTAGAAGCACATGAAAAGGCATTATTGCATCGTGCTTTTTCTGTATTTGTATTTAATGATGCCAAAGAGCTAATGTTGCAACAACGCGCTTTAGGTAAATACCATTCTCCTGCACTGTGGACCAACACTTGTTGTAGCCACCAAAGAGAAGGAGAAAACAATATACAAGCAGGAAAAAGAAGATTGCAAGAAGAAATGGGGTTTGTAACAGAACTTGAAGAATCAATCTCTTTTATTTATAAAGCACCTTTTGATAATGGTTTAACAGAACATGAATATGACCATATTTTAATAGGTAAATACAATGAAAAACCTTGTGTTAACCCTGAAGAAGTTGCCGATTGGAAATGGATGTCTTTAGAAGCTGTAAAACAAGATATAGCAGACCAACCTGAAGTTTATACAGCTTGGTTTAAAATTATTTTTGATAAATTCTACCAACACATAAACATTACATAAAATGAAAGTAACGGTTAGTAGAAAAGCACATTTTAACGCAGCACATAGACTGTATAGAAAAGATTGGAGCAATGAAAAAAATGCCGAAATTTTTGATAAATGTAGTAACCCTAACTTTCATGGTCATAATTATGAACTTATAGCAAGTGTAACAGGAGAAATTGATCCAGAAACAGGCTATGTAATAGATATTAAAGTTTTAAAAGATATTATTAAAACAGAAATAGAAGACGCCTTTGATCATAAAAACTTAAATATAGAAGTGCCAGAATTTAAAGAACTAAACCCTACAGCAGAAAATATAGTAGTTGTCATCTACAATAAAATTAAAAATAAACTAGCAGCACATTTAACATTAGAGGTGGTTTTATATGAAACACCTAGAAATTTTGTAAGCTACTCAGGAATATAGATGTTGAATATGTTAACATACCCTATAAAATTTGACCCCATTTTAAAAGAGAAAATCTGGGGAGGACAAAAACTTAAAAGCCTTTTAAATAAAGAAAGTGATTTAACTAATATTGGTGAAAGCTGGGAAATAAGCGATATCGATAATGGTGTTTCTGTTGTAAATAATGGAGCTTTAAAAGGAAAAACTTTAAAAGATCTTTTAAATACTTATAAAGCAGCATTGATAGGTGATAAGAATTATAAAGTTTTTGGTAACAAATTTCCTTTATTAATTAAGTTTATAGATGCAGAAAAAGATTTATCTATACAGTTACATCCTAATGATGCATTAGCAGCTAAACGTCATAATTCTTTTGGTAAAACAGAAATGTGGTATGTTTTGCAAGCAGAAAAAGAAGCAAACTTAATAGTAGGCTTTAATCAAGAAATGAATTCAGAGACCTATTTAAAGCATCTAAAAGCAAAAACGCTACCAGAAATTTTAAATTTTGAACCTGTAAAAGAAGGAGACTGCTATTTTATAGAAGTAGGACGAGTGCATGCTATAGGAGCAGGAGTGATGCTTGCCGAAATACAACAAACTAGTGATATTACGTATCGCGTATACGATTGGGATAGAGTAGATGCTAACGGAAACGAAAGAGAATTACATAATGATTTAGCAATAGATGCCATAGATTTTAATTTAGAAAATGATTATAAAGTAAACTATTCTAAAAGCATTAATAAGGTAAATGAAATGGTAGACTGTCCTTATTTTACCACTAATTATTTAGAAATAACCAATACTATAAAAAAAGAAAATAAAGTAGATTCTTTTATTATTTATATGTGTGTTTCTGGAGAAGTAGAAATAGAAACTGCCAATGCAACAGAGCGAATTATAAAAGGAGAAACCGTATTAATTCCTGCTGCAATAAAAACGTTTCAAATTTCTTCTAAAAATGCGAAACTATTAGAAGTTTATGTTTAATTTTGCAGCAAATTAAAATTTTATATTATGGCAAATAAAAGAATCCTAAAAAAAGACATAAACTATGTGTTAGGAGATATTATTGAAGCAGTTTATGTTTGGGAATATGCAAATTCAGATAAAGACACTAAAGGAAGCGAAGAAATAATTGATGAAGCAATTGCTACATTTGATGAATTAATTGCAAAAGTTAATGATAGAAGCGTAGAAGATAAAAAAGCTCATTTTAAGGCAATTAACCAAGAGCTAGAAGCTAAAGGTTTAGCGTTAATTGAAAAGATTAATAAACTAGGATAAATTTCTAGTAAAAACATTTGCAGATATCATTTTCAATATTATATTTGCATTCGTTTTTGCCGATGTAGCTCAGCTGGCTAGAGCAGCTGATTTGTAATCAGCAGGTCGTGGGTTCGAGTCCCTCCATCGGCTCTTTAAAAAACCTCTCAATTTTTTGAGAGGTTTTTTTATGCAATAAACTTTAGATTTAAAGTTCTTTTAAGTGTAGATAAAGAATCTATTATTTATACACTCTCTTCTTGTTTTTAGAGCTGTTTTTATGCTATAAAGTTTAAGAGAGGTAAACTCTAGCAAATTGTATAAAAGCCTATTTAAATTGCGTTATTTATTTCTTTTACGCGGTAAAATAAATGCAATAAAAAAATCCCAAACATTGTTGTTTGGGATTTTTTTGTTTTTACTCTTATTTCTGCTTTTTAGACCTATTTGCAGCACTCTGGCTTTAAAAAGCGAATAAGGTTAATTGTTCTTTTTTCTCTCTGCTATAAGCGCTTCTAATTCTTTACCATATTTAGAAGCTTTTACTTTTGGTGTTAATACCTTATTTATGGTGTCTAACCATTTTGTTTGTGCATCAGAAATTTCAGATATAGCTAAGTAAGGAGCAATTTCATTGTCTTTATTTGCTATAGCAAAGTTTACAGTATATAAGTACTTGCTTTTTATTAAGCTATTATACGCTTTTGCATTGGCAATAATTTTAGCAGTATCCTTAGCAACTTTTGCATCAAACTCTTCTTTTATTAGGTTAAGATTTCTGTTGTTAAATCTTGACATAACTAATAGATATTCTTCTAAAGCTTTTTGTTCTTTAGATCCTTTAATTTTAGCATCTAAGCCAAAATTTTTCACACTAGTATTTATTTCTGTAACTCCTTTATTAGCAAAAAACGAAATGGTTTCATCGTCGCTAGTATTTTTGTTTAGTTGTAAAAAATACATTTCTGGAGTTTCTAAATCGCTTTTAAAAGTAATAGGAGCTTCGCCTTTCACTACTATTGAATCTAATGTTATAACAGTAGAATCTTGTACTTTTTTAAGATAAACGGTTCCTTTTTTTAATCCTTTAATGTTCACTTTTACGGTTAAATCTTTTTCTTTTCCGCAAGAAAAAAGAACAGCTAATGCTAGTACAAATATTGTTTTTTTCATTTAAGATAAATTTATTTCAGAGAGCTTTCCGTGTAAACGAAAATCTATTTATGGTTATTTTTAAGTTGCGCAAATATGCTATAAATATTTTTTAAATACTAGCTAGCTGCTGCTAATTGCATTAAAATAGTACAGCCTATTGCAGCAATGGTTCCTACAGCATAACCAAATACAGCAAGCAATACTCCAACGGTTGCAAGTGATGGATGAAAAGCAGAAGCTACAATAGGAGCAGAGGCTGCGCCACCAACATTTGCTTGGCTACCAACTGCTAAAAAGAAGTAAGGTGCTTTTATAAGTTTTGCTACAAAAATGAGTAGTAAAGCGTGAATTGTCATCCATACAAAACCAATTGCTATTAGTCCGAGATTATCAAAAATCATGGTTAAATCCATTTTCATACCAATAGAAGCTACTAATATGTAAATAAAAATGCTTCCTATTTTACTTGCTCCAGCACCTTCGTAGTTTTTTGCTTTAGTAAAAGATAGTATTATGGCAATTAGTGTTGCAATGCTTATCATCCAGAAAAAAGAAGAACCTAAAAAGGTAAGCATGTTTCTTGTGGTTGCAGAGGCTATTCCTGATACTGCATTTTCAAAAAATGGTGCTAAGAAACCTGAGATTAAATGTGCAAAACTTACAGCTCCAAATGCAATGGCAAGTATTAACATGTAATCTGTTAAGCTTGGGTTTCTTTTTACACTTTCTGTAAAAGTAGATACTTTTTCTTTAAGAGCTTCAATAGAAGAGGTGTCTGCTTTTAACCATTTGTTAATTCGGTCACGTTTTCCAATACCAATAAGAATGATTGCCATCCAAACGTTAGCAACTACAATATCGACAAATACCATACCTCCATATAGTTTTTGGTTGTATTGGTAAATTTCTAACATGGCAGTTTGGTTTGCACCACCACCAATCCAGCTTCCTGCTAGTGTAGATAAACCTCTCCAAACAGCATCAAAACCAGAACCACCTACTGTTTCTGGAGATACTGTTGAAATAAGTAAAATAGCAATAGGACCACCAATGATGATACCTACTGTTCCTGTAAAAAACATAATTAAGGCTTTCCATCCTAAATTAAAAACAGCTTTTAAATCGATACTTAGCGTCATTAAAACTAATGCTGCAGGAAGTAAATAACGACTAGCTACATGATAGATACTTGTTTTATGACTCACTATTTCACCAACTTGGTCTACTGTCTGCCATTCTGGAGCAATTAAGCCTATAGATGTCAGTACTGCAGGAACCATATATGCCATAAAAAGCCCTGGAACTATTTTATAAAATTTAGACCAAAATCCGGTTTTTATATTTTCTGTATAAAATACAAAGCCTAGTGCTAGCATTAAAAAGCCAAAGACAATTGCGTCATTGGTAATTAGTGGTGTGTTTTCCATATTAGTTAGTTTATACACGCAAAATACCAAATTAATTGTGAATTTTAAAAGTTTGGCATGAGATTTGAAATATACTTTACAGTTACTACAAGAAGCTTTTTTAGAGTGTGGTTACTTTATAATTAAAGTGTAGTGACTAATTTTTGGTTGGTTAGTTAAGAAAAGCATTCTTTGGAGTGCTTTTCTTTTTTTATGCCAATAGGTTAAGGACAACTACTTATGCTGTTTAATTTTAGTATAAGCTTTGTAGCTTCCTGTTTTTATAAGAAAAGCAAATAGATTATTTTATAAAAGCTACAATACTCTCAATTACTTCAGGATTAATTTTTCTTGTAATTTCATTATAAGATTTTGAGTTTTCTAAACTATCTCCTTCAATGGTAAACAGAATGTGGTTCATGTTTTCTATTATTTTAATTTGGGCATTTGGGTTGGCTTCTTTTAAAAGCGTAGCTTCAGTAGTAGTTACTTGCAAATCTTTAGTTCCATTAATAATAAGAATAGGTATTTGTAGCTCTTTAATTTTCTCTGAAGGATCATATTGTATCCAATTACTCATAAAGGGTTGTAGGCTTATATCAAAAATAGAAGCTAGTGCAGGAGGATAGTCTGTAGTGGTTTTGTTTTCTTTTAAAACAGCAAAGGTTTTTTTTGTGTCTTCGGTAAACATTGGTGCTGTTTTTTCAATTTGTTCTTGTATTACTAGGTCTATGCTTTTTCCTGCTCCAGCCAGTGAAATAAAACCATCTGCTTTGTCTTTTGCAGCAAGCATACCTACTAAGCTTCCTTGGCTATGACCAATAAAGTATATTTTAGAATATATATTCTTTTCTTTAAAATAATCTATAACAGAAATAGCATCTGTTACAAAATCATCAAACATAATATCTTTATCTACTTTTCCTTTTCGTATTTGCTTTACAATGCGTTTATCATATCTAAAGGTAGAAATACCTTGGTTAGTTAAGCCTTCGGCTAGTTTTTTTAAGGAGTTATTTTTTAAAAAATTCTGATTTCCATCTCTATTTGTAGGTCCTGAACCAGCTATTATAATTGCTAAAACAGATTTACTATTGTCTTTTGGTGTTAATAAGGTACCATCTATTAAATTATTAACAGCAACTTCTTCAGCAATAAATGTTTTTTCTTGTGCAATAGTTATGCAACTGAATAGTAGAGAAAGAATTAAGAATTTAATTTTCATAACGTAACTTTTAAGGATTTGTACTATTAAATAATTACCAATGTATTTATAACGTAAAATTAGAAGAAAATAATTTACAGAACGAAAAAAAAAGAATTGTTTTTATGTTTTTAGAACGTGCTTTTAATCGGTAGTATGTGTGTTTTTATCGATAAATGTTAAAAATATATGCATTTCATCGAAAATAAATGTTTTTTAACGTGATTACTTAAATATATTTATACTTTTGCTATATGCTAAAGACATACTTTTAGTTTAATGGATTAATTAATTGATATTTGCATTATGTTGTTGATACTAGTAACCCTAAATCATACCATATTTAAATATGCAAATTATAAGAACAGAGGTTGAGGGACCTCTGTTTTTTTTATGCAATAATTCTAAAAGTTAAATTTATTCTTTCTGCAATCTTTTTTTTAGTTTTTGGTATTTGGTGTAACCAATTTTCTTGAGTTTTTCCTTTCATAATTAGTAAGCTACCATGTTGTAATGTTAGTTTTAAGCTGTGCTCTTTTTTTGTTTTATGTTTTAAATGAAATCGTCTTTCTGCACCAAAACTAACCGAAGCTATAATAGGCTGATTTCCTAATTCTTTTTCATTATCAGCATGCCAACCATTACTGTCTTTACCATCTCGATATAAATTTGCCAAACAAGTAGTGAAATTTGTGTTACATATAGTTTCTATACGCTGTTTAATACTTAAAAGTTCATTGGTAAATGCATTAGGATACATAGTAATGTTAGAGTAGGAGTAGGCTTTATTATTGTTGGCATATAACGCTGTAAGTCTTGGTTGTAGATGTGTTTTTCCAAAAAGGCTTATAGAATCTTGTTGCCAAGCAATGTTTTTTAATAAGCTTTTAAAATATGCATCAGCTTCTGTTTTATCGAAACATGCTGGATAATAGATTGCCTCTCCATCTTCTAATTGTAAATTTATAGCTTCGTTAAATAACATAATTTATAGCTCAGGAATACATTTATATTTTTCCTAAATTAGCAATTAAAGATTCTAATATGAAAATGAAACTAGCTTTTTTACTTTTTTTATTACAAAGCACTGTGTTTGCACAATTACCAGAGGGTTTTGTATATGTAGATGATGTTATTCCAGACATACAATTCGAGTTACGTTATTGTTTAAATAATAATTTTGTTGGTGAACCTGTAGCTGGTTATCATGCTGAGGTTTGTATACTTACAGCACAAGCAGCAAATGCTTTAAAAAAGGTGCAAGAGGCACTTAAAAAAGATAGTTTGTCTTTAAAAATCTTTGATGCCTATAGACCACAAGAAGCGGTTAATAATTTTTCTGAATGGGCAAAAAATGTAAATGATACTTTAATGAAACAGCAGTATTATCCTGAAGTAGATAAGCGTAATTTATTTAGAGATGGTTATATTGCTTCACGTTCTAGACATAGTAGTGGTAGTACTGTAGATCTTACTATTGTAGATTTAAAAACAGGAAAAGAGCTAGATATGGGAACTCCTTTTGATTATTTTGGTAAAGCTTCGTGGTATTTACATGATGATTTAACTGAAAAACAAAAAGAAAATAGAGCCTTATTGCATAATGTAATGAGCACTTATGGGTTTAGACATTACCCAAAAGAGTGGTGGCATTTTACTTTAAGAGGTGAGCCTTTTAAAAATCAGTATTTTAATTTTCCTGTGGAGTAATTTATTCTTGCTCTTTAAACACTTGTAAACCTAAACCTATAGCGTAATTATTTAAGCCAGCCTTTAAAAGGTTAGAGTCTTCAATGTTTTTTTTATCAAATAAAACCCATTGGTTATCATTTAAAAATACACGCTTTACAAAAGTTTTTGGTGTTTTTATTTTATCTGTAAAAGGCAATAGAGGTCTAAAAGTTGTTGAGATTTTTACAATTCCTTTACTCGTTTTTACTTCTCTATACTTTTTATTTGGTAATAGTTTTCCAGCTTTATCTGTATAACCTAAAACTTGAAGTGAAACAAATAAACCGTCTTTTGGCATAAAAATATCATTGTTGGTAACATTTACTTCAAAAATACTTTCGCTAGCTTCGGTGACTCTAAAAACTATTTTGTCATAGGTTAGCACATCTCCAGGAAGTCCATTGTTGTTTTTGTAAAACTGCACTCTAAATAAGGTTGAAAATGGTATTTTATTAGAGGTTTTTGTTTTGCGTTTACTCCAATCTTTAGCTTCAACTTTTATAGGCAAAAGGAGCGTGTTTATTTTTTTTGGTTTAGAAGGATTATCATTTTTAAAATATACAGCAATTTCACTTTCTATAGTTGGTAGCCAACATTTGTAATAGTCATCATGAACGGTTGGTTTTAAAGTTTCGGTTTTAGATTTTCCTTTTGGAAAATAATTTAAAAGAACTTCATCTAAAGCATCTTGAAAAGGGGTTAATTCTATCTGCTTGCTAAGGTTGGTTGTTGCTATTTTAAAATTTTCATATCCTAAGGCCGAAATATATAGAGTGTCTATATCTGCATATAGTTTTTTTGTGAAAATAAATGTTCCTTCGTCATCAGCAAAGATTCCGTTTCCGTTACCAAACGAAATAGTAGCATAAGAAACAGGGTTTTTATTTTCTTTATCTAAAATAGTAGTTTGAGCTAAGCTGATGCTGCTGACTAAAAAGGCTATTAATAGAATGGTGTATTTTGTCATTTTTATTGTTTTACTCCTGTTTTACAAAATACAGCGCTTCTTGATAGCATCCAAAAAAAAATAGAAATGCTAGTGTTAATTGTTACAATTGGTGTGTTTTTTATCAATCATTTGAGGTGACACATTAATTAGGCGCTAGCTAGTATCTATTTTTTTAATACCAACGTTTCTTTTTCTTTTTAGAAGCTTCGCTCTTTCTTCCTTTTTTATGTTTACTTCCTGTTTTTTTAGAAGTATGTCTAATAGGTTTTGCTTTAGGGTCTAAAGGAAAAGGATGTTCTTCTTCTACAGGAATTTGCACATTTATTAGTTGCTGAATACTTTTAATATATGCTTTTTCATCTGCAGAACATAAAGCGTAAGCATTACCAAAGTTTCCTGCACGACCTGTTCTACCTATTCTATGTACGTAAGTTTCTGGTATGTTTGGTAAATCAAAATTAATAACTGCATCTAGTTCGTTAATGTCAATTCCACGAGCAGCAACATCTGTAGCAATTAAAATATTTACATAACCGTTTTTAAACTTTTTTAGGGCATCCTGACGTAAGTTTTGGGCTTTGTCACCATGAATAGTTTCTACTTTAAAGTCATTTTTTAAAAGTGTTTTTTCTAATTTATCTACACCAAATTTGGTACGTCTAAAAATTAGAATATTTCCTTTTATGGTATTGCGTAGTAAGTGTAAACACAATTCTATTTTATCCTTTTTAGGTACGTAATACAATACCTGACTTACATTTTTTGCAGCAGAAGAGGTAGGTGTAACTTCTACACGTTCTGGAGTTTTTAAAATAGTATTAGCAAGTTGTTCTACTTTAAAAGGTATGGTTGCAGAGAACAATAAAATTTGTTTTCCTTCAGGACAAAGGCGTTCTATTTTTTTTACATCATCAATAAATCCCATGTCAAGCATAAGATCTGCTTCGTCTAAAACTAAAGTTTCTACATAATCTAGATTGATGCAATCTTGTTTATGTAAATCTAGTAAACGACCAGGAGTTGCAATTAAAATATCTACTCCTTTTTTTAATATGTCTTTTTGTGGCTCTATACTTGTTCCTCCATAAATAACAGTACTTGTTAAATTGGTGTTTTTAGCATAAGTTTTAAAGTTTTCTTGTATTTGTGCTGCTAATTCTCTTGTTGGACTTACAATTACTGCGCGAATTTTTTTTCCTTTTTTAGATCCTTCTTGCTTGTCATACAATAATTGTAAAATAGGTAATGCAAAGGCTGCTGTTTTTCCTGTTCCTGTTTGTGCAGAACAGATAACATCTTTTTTGTCTAATACAAAAGGAATTGTTTTTTCTTGTACTAATGTTGGGTTGTCGTAACCTGTTTCTGCAATAGCACGTAGTAAAGGTTTGTTAAGTTGTAAGTCTTTAAATGACATAAAATTAAAAAGTTTGGTGCAAAGATAACTTAAAAGTTATTGTTGTTTAGATATAAAAGAAACCCTTTTTTTTAATAGGTTATAAGTAAAAATAAGAAAACAAATGCATTTAATTAAAAACGGCTTTATACTTTACTGTAACATTTGTTAAATTAACAGATAAGGTTTCTAACCATTGCAACTGGTTACTTATTAAATGCGCTTCTTGAAGGTTTAAAAGAGATTTAGTATCAATTTGTGTTTGTCCTGCTTTTATAGCAATATCTCTTTTTTCTGATAAATGATGATAACGTTCTTGTAATTTTTTATGCGCTTGATCTATCTCTTTTTCTTCTGTAAAATGTGCTGATTTTTTACTTTCTAATTTTGAAGCAGTATGGTTTAAAGAACTAGAAATATTATCAATAATGGTGTCAAATTCTCTTGAAGCCGAAGTTGTTTTATGATTTAAAATATAGCTTCCAATAGCTGCTATGGCAGAAAGTATGGTATGGTTTAAAGTTACCATATCATAAATTAAAGCAGATTCTTTTTGTTTTGATCTTGGGTCTTGTGTTAACCTTTGAAACGCTGCATTTAAATTACTCATAGCTAAAAAAGCTTCTTTTCTTGATAGTTTATATTCTAAACTATTAGCTTCTTTATCATGGTATAATTTTTTGGTAGCTTCTAGGTAGTTACTGTTAGATGTAATTACATTAACAATAACTGTATCTAGATTTTTATATTCCCAACTTGGGAAAAGTAAATAATTAACCAAAACAGCAATAAACGCTCCAATTATAGTATCTATAACACGATATTGAACCACCAAAAAGGCATTAGGATCTATTAAAGCATACACAAATACAATATGAAGTGTTATAAATGCAGCACCTATTTTATAACTCTGTTGTATTAAGGAAAAAGCAAAAGTTAAAGATACAATAGCTAGTGTAATATAAACCGCTGTGTTTTTAGTAATTAAAATAATGCTTGTAGCTATTAATGCTCCAATAATAGTACCTATAATACGTTTTTTAGAACGTTCTTTTGTTAAGCCATAATTAGGACGCATAATAACAATAATGGTTAACACAATCCAATAGGCATTTTTTAAATCTAAAAAACTACCTAATAAAAATGCGAAAACAATTGCAAAAGACAGTCTTAAAGCATGTCTTAACATTGGAGATTTTAAACTAAAATGCTGTAATAAAATATTAAAACTATAATCTTGAGAAGTTAAAAACTGTTTAGATTCTTGTGCTTTTAAAGAAGCTTTAGTGTTGTCTTTTACTTTCTTTAAAACACGTCTAATAGCTTTTACTTCTTGTAGTAATTGCTTTTGGTAGTCTTGAATGTTTCTAAGCGTTATTGCGCCTTCACGAGCTTTTGGTAAGCGTACTAGTGCAACATATTCTTCTATAGCAATATCTGTTTTGTTATAGCTTTTGTTTAATGCGTTAATATCTGGTAGCTTTCCTTTTTTTATTAATAATTCAGACAAAGTAATAAGGTGATTACCCATTACTTTATTCATTTTTTTAAAAGCATTTAAATGGGTTTTATGTGCACCAAATAAGGAATCTATTTTAGAGTAGTCTAGAGCGTTTGCTTCTGCTAGTTCAAAAATATCTATTAAAGAGATAAATATTAGTAGTCGTCGCTCACTAGAAAAAGACCTACCAGAACGTTTTCTACCTTCTAAAAGCGACTCTCGTAAGGTTTCGTGTTTTTCGCTTATTTGGTTTTGTAAAACGAGTGCTTTTTTTGAGAATTTTTCGCGTTTATTCTGTTTAGTAAGTAACTTGGCTCTTACTTTTAGGTACTTACCAGTAAGCGATAAGGTGTCTGAAAGTAATTGGTCATCATCTTTTTTAGGAAATAACCAGTTTGAAAGTAAGGATATTATTAAATACCAAATACCACCAATACCTAATAAACCAACATGTATAAGAATAGCTTTTACATCTGTTTTTTCAATAGCTAAAGCCAATACAATGGCAAGTAAACCAGAAAAGGAAATTAAAGAAGCTCTAAAACCATAGACCGAAATTAAACTTATAGCAAAACTTAAAATAGCAATTGCAAGGAGTAATAAAATAAAAACAGGTTTGGTTATAAGTATAATAAAAGTGACTAGTAAAGTTAATGCTATACTGATGAGTATACCGTTAATTTTACGTCTTAAACTACCAGGAATATCACTTGGAGCATTTAAAAAAGAACCAAGAGCAAGAGCAGGAGCAAATTGAAATAAATCTAAAGCACTAAAAAAAGCTAAAGGAAAAACAACAGCAACAGTAAGTACAACACCTCTGTAAAAGCTGGAGCCTTTAAGAAACAGTTCTGTGGTTATGAAGTAGTTTTTTAGCTTTTTTTGCATGTAGATGCAAAGGTAGTTTAATTGTTTTAAGCCATGTAAACCTTATGTTAATTATAACAGAATAAATTTTACTATTTAACTTTTAGAAACGTGAATTGTGTAGGTTGCAACAATGGCATCTTCTAATTTTAAATGTACATCATACTGTCCTTTACGTTTAAATGCATAGCTAAAAGTAACAAGTCCGTTTTCATTTTTTAGATTCTCAATTTTAAAAGCTTTTTCTTGCATTCCAGAATAAGTAATAAGTTTTACGGAATTGGTTTTTACTGCTTGTAATGCTCTAAACCGAAATACAATGGTTTCATTTGTTTTATAATCTACTTGCATTTTTTTTGGACTTGTAGTAATTATTTTGTGCTTAAACGTTTCTCCATACACTAGAGGAGAAGCAACAAATTCTGAAGCAATTAAAGCATTGTCTAGTAACCATTTTTTTTCTGAAGGATAATGGTTTTGAGCAAACAAAACAGGATCTGTTAAAAAGTAGCCATCATTATAATCTGGTAGAAATAACGAATAATTTACTACATAACCACTAGACCAAGTAGCATCACATAAATACCATTTGTTGTTCAGTTTTACGGCATTCCAAGAATGGTTGGCTAGCTCTAGCTTGCTAATATTAGCTTCTGTAGATCTTCCGTAACCATTAATAATTTTACACTCTATATTTGCTATAAAGCATAGTTCTTTAATTAAATAAGCATAACCAGTACACATGGTTTTCTTATTTCTTAAGAGTTTTTTAAAAGCTGTTTTCTTGTATGTATTATTCCATTTTATATAAGCGAAACTATCGTTTTTTAATTTTTTTCTTTTCTTGATAACCTTGTTGTCTTGACTAGCATCTCCTTTTATGTTTTTACAAACCCAAGTATAAATAGCTCTAAATTTTTCAACATCTGTTGGTAGTTTATGCGTAAGATGATGCGCAAGTAACGGAAGATTTTCTAAACTGCTGCCTTGGTAAAGCATTGCAGTATTATCTGCAATAGTAAAGTCGATGTCTTTAAAATCGGATACTTGCGCAATAGCACTATGTATAAAGAAAATGATAATATAAAAGAATCTATTTTTCATAAAGTCTTTTGGGTTTTAGTTTCTTTTTGAAGCATATACTTTTTTAGAAGCAACTTTTCCCATGATGATACAGGTGTCCATATTCATGCCTACTTGTAGGTTGATTTTAGAAGTTGTGTTTTCTTCTGTAATGACTACTTTTTTTGTTTGGTAGCCAACGTAACTAAACAATAAAACATCTCCTTTTTTAAGTTTTTTAGGAAACTCAAAATAGCCATCAAAATCTGTAGTTGTACCAATGGTAGAATTCTGTAAAATAACTGTTGCACTTGGTAGCGCTATACCATTTTCGTCTACAATAGTTCCTTTTACTTCTATTTCTTGTTGTTGGTCTGCTGTATTAATTTCTGAAGAATTTCCTGAAGCTTCCACTTTTTTAATGTCTTGTGCTTGTGCAGAAGTTATGCTAAAAATGGATAAGCAAGCTAAACCAATTCCGCTAATAATACTTCGTATGCTACTTTTTGGGGCTTGTTGCTTGTAGGTTTTTAATTGGTTGCTTTTAAATCTACCACACGTGTTATTAGAACTTTTGTTTTTAAAAAAAGCACTAATTTCTTGAGTATTCATTGTGGTAAAGTCAATCACTTCTTTTTGACAAGAGCCACAAAAACCTCCTTTTGCAGTTGATGAAAATTGATTGAAATCTTCAGAACAAGGAGTTTTAATGTTTAAATGGATTTGATTTTTCATAATATATGGTTTTAATGTTAATATAAATCAAACCTATATATTGTATAGCTGTTTTAAAACCGTTAATTAGTAAAGACTACTTTTTAATACGTGAAGTATGCTTTTTGGCTAGTTAGCCTAATTACATAAATTGGGTTTTATGCCTAAGTTGTTTGCAAGCTTGCGTCTTCGTAACGTAATTTTATTTGGATTGGTTTTTAAAAACTGAATAGGAAGCTCTGTTTTTGATGTTATGGCTTCAAAAGTAGTTTTGTGTTCAAAAAAAGCTTCGCTTGTATATGTTTTACCTAAGTAGGTAAATTCAAAACAAATAACATAAAGAAATTCTTCTATGTTTTTAGCTGTTCCTCCATTAAAGCTACTTGTGGTATGTGAATAGTTATCTACTCTTTTGTTGGTTACTTTTGCAATAGTATAGCTTCCGTATTTTTTAGTAAGTGCTTGGTTGTAGTAATATAGTATGCTTGAAGGAAGTGTGTATAACATAAAGGCTGTTGGTAATAATATAAAGACAAAACCAAAAAGCATGAAGCCGTATTTGTTTTCCTCTACGTTGCTTCCTAAATACATAAAAGCACTACCAAATAAAACAAAAACCAACCAAATACCAAAAAGCCCTAAATGTTGTTTTAGGGCTAATAGTATAAATTTTTTTCTGTCGGAAAAAGGAAGTTTCACAAGTTTAATTACTTACAACTAAGTTATCCATGAATGGTTTCATTTTTACCATAGCTTTTAATGAGTTCGCCTTCAAAAAGTAAAAAATCTTCCCAGCGTTTTTCTACATCTACGCCTTTACCATATTGTCTTGCAAAAGAAATAAAGGTAGTATAGTGTCCAGCTTCACTAACCATAAGTTCATGATAAAACTTGGCGAGTTCTTGGTCTTTTATAGTTGTAGATAACAGTTTAAAACGTTCGCAACTTCTGGCTTCTATCATTGCCGAAAATAGCAATCTGTCTACCAGTTGTTGGTGCTTGTTTCCGCCTTTAATAATAAATTTAAACAGCTCGTTTACATAGCTGTCTTTACGTTCTGGACCCAAAGTGTAACCACGCTCTTTAATGATATTATGCACCATTTGAAAGTGCTCTAATTCTTCTTGAGCAATTACAAGAAGTTCGGTTACCAAATCTACATGTTCTGAGTTTAGTGAAATTAATTTAATAGCATTGGTTGCTGCCTTTTGCTCACACCATGCATGATCGGTTAAAATTTCTTCTAAGTTAGATTCTGCAATATTTGCCCAACGAGGATCGGTTTCTAATTTAAGCCCTAACATATTAATTTGTTGCTTTTTTTAATGCTTCTTCGCCACCTACAATTGGTAAAGAAATGTTTGTTTTATCTAAGTCTACAGTTAATTCTGTTCCTGGTTTTGGGTGTAAAGTAAACTCTTTATCACTAGAAAAAATCATTAACCCAATTTGTTGTCCTGCAGCAATAACTTGATCGTCTGGTTGTAATGTGAATTTTAAATCGTAGAACTTTCCAGGTATTAAATCTTCGCTTTCTCTAAGAGATTTATAGTTTTGAGGATCTGCCCAACCACGAGTAATAATATTATCTGTAATTAGTTTAGAGGTTTCATCATAAGGAAGAGATACTAACCAAACCGATAAGTTTACAGCAGGTTTGTTACTAGCAACACTAATAGTAATTTCACTTAGTCCAGAAATATGCAGATCCGATTTTAGCTCTGGAGTAACATATAATAATCTGTTGTTAGATTCTTTAGCAAGTGCATGCTCTTTACCAGAGATATTAAAATCGTCAACTAAAGTTTCTGTTTTTTGATCTTTCTCTTTTTGTAAAGTTAAGGTGCCAGCAGTATTTCCGCCTTTATTTAGGTAAAGCGTAACGTCTTTAGCTTCTGGATTAGGATATGCTTTATATGCAGTAGGGTTTTCTCTGCTGTCTTTTTCTCTAACTATCCATGCTTCCGCATCGTTTTCAACACCATTATCAATACCATGTAGATAATGAGTAAACCAACGATTCATCATTGTTATTGGTGGTGGTCCTCCATGTCCGTTTTGGTGGTAATATATTTGTGAAGGAATACCTTGTTTTTTTGCTTGGTTAAAAATACGGTAACTATGCTCTGGCATCACATTCCAATCGTTAAAACCATGTGACATAAGTAAAGCTGCTTTCATATCTTCCATCTGATTTAAATAATCACGACCAGCCCAAAAATCATTATAATCACCAGTAATTCTATCCATACCATTTTTCATTTCGGTATCTCTAACGGTTTTGTTGTTGTAAGGACGTTTGCTTTCGTCTCCACTATGAATAAAATCGAAAAGCACATCAATATCTTCTCCTAAATATCCTCCAGGAGAACGAACTAATCCGTTAGATCTGTAATAATTATAATAAGCTGTATTTGGTGCAATTGGTATAATAGCTTCTAAACCATCTACTCCTGTGGTAGCAGCAGCAAGCGGAATGGTTCCGTTATATGAAGTTCCTGTCATACCTACTTTACCTGTAGACCAAGTAGCTTTTACTTCTTCGTTTCCGTAAGGAGTAGTGTATCCTTTAGCACGACCATTAAGCCAGTCAATTACAGCTTTAGGTGCTAGAGATTCGTTAATACCACCAACAGTAGGAGAACCTTGAGATAATCCAGTTCCTGGTGAAGAGGAGTGTACAACAATATAACCACGAGGAACCCATTTACGAATGTGAGAATTAGATATTATTGGTCTTTTTCCTTTTCGTATTACTTGAGGATGCACACGTTCTTGTGTTGCTGGTTCACCTAGTTCATGTTCTACATTCCACATAATACCATCAACATCTGGAGCAACTCCTGCAAAATATGGACTACTAACATATATAACAGGTAATTTTAAACCTTCTGTTTCTGTTTGTTTTGGTCTAGTAACAGAAACGTGCATTCTGTCTAAAGTGTCATCACCATCTGTATTAAAGGTAGTTTCTACCCAAAGGTCATGACGTATCCACTCTTTGTAATCTTTAAAACCTTCTACAATTTGTGCTTCACCATCTTTAAATACAGGAACGGTTTTTTCTTGTGCATAACTAAAGGAAGCCACTAAAAAGAAGAGGCTAAATAATTGGAAAATAGAATGCTTTTTTCTCATAATAATTGCTAATTTATTTAAAGGTACAATGTAGCTATTTTTTTGCGAAGGGAGTGATAGCAAAATGTTAAGGGAATTGTAAATATTTTGTTATCTGTATAAGAAAAGCCTTAGTATACTTTAAAATATTGTATAAAAAAAACCACCAAAAAGGTGGTTTTTAATTTTCTAGTATCTGCTGTTAGTAGTCAGAAAAACATGTATATAATAACTACTCCATTGTAATTACTAAATCATCTTGTTTTACCATGCTACCTTCTTTTAAACTAATAGATTTAATTTTACCAGATTTAAAAGCTGCAACAGTAGTTTCCATTTTCATGGCTTCTATGATAAATAAAGGATCGTTTTCTTGTACTTCTTGTCCTCTTTTTACCAACACCTTGTATAATGAACCTTGTAAAGGTGCTCCTATTTGGTTGTCAACTGCAGGATCTATTTTTTTATTCTGTTCTATTTTAATATTTAAAGATTTGTCTAAAATTTCAACAAATCTATTTTCACCATTTACTTTAAAAAATACGGTACGCATACCAACTTCATTAGGAATACCAATAGAAAGTAATTTGATAATTACTGTTTTTCCTGGCTCTAATTCTATTAATATTTCTTCACGTAATTTCATACCATAGAAGAAATTTTTAGTAGGTACTAATGCTAAATTACCATACGCTTTATAGTTTTCATGCGCTTGCTCAAATACTTTTGGGTATAAGGTATACGATAAGAAATCTTCCATTTCGATAGCACGAGTAAAGCCTTTTTGAAATTTCTTTTTAAAGGCTTGGTATTCTAAATCAAAATCAACAGGTTGTAAATGTGCATTTGGTCTGTTGGTATATGGTTTTCTGTTTTTAAGAATTATCTTTTGAAGTTTTTTAGGGAAACCACCAGTTGGCTGTCCTAAATCTCCCATAAAGAAACTAATTACAGAATCTGGAAACGAAATTTCTTCACCACGCTCCATTACATCTTCTGTAGTAAGATTATTGGTTACCATAAAAATAGCCATATCACCAACTACTTTCGAGCTAGGTGTTACTTTTATTAAGTTTCCAAATAGTTTGTTTACGTCTGCGTACATTTTTTTTACCTCATCAAATCTATCAGCTAAACCTAAAGCTGTAGCTTGCGGACGCAAATTAGAATATTGTCCGCCAGGAATTTCATGTTGGTAAATTTCAGCAGTTCCTGCTTTTAAACCAGATTCAAATGGATAGTATAACTCGCGAGTATCTTCCCAAAAATTAGAAAACTGATTTAATTTTGGCATATCAAACTCATGTGCTCTAGGTTGGTTTTTCATCATTTCTACCACAGCATTAAAGCTAGGTTGAGAAGTTAAACCACTTAAACCACTTAATGCTACATCTACTACATCAACTCCTGCTTCAATAGCTTTTAAATAACTAGCAGTTTGTAGTGATGAGGTATCGTGTGTGTGTAGGTGAATAGGTACGTTTACAGTATCTTTTAATGCTGTAACCAATTCTGTTGCTGCGTATGGCTTTAATAATCCTGCCATATCTTTTATGGCAATCATATGTGCTCCTGCATTTTCTAAATCTTTAGCAAGCTGTGTGTAGTATTTTAAATTGTACTTGGTTTGGTTAACATCTAAAATATCTCCTGTGTAGCTTAATGCTGCTTCTGCAATTCCGCCTGTTTTATTACGAACATAATTAATACTTGGTTCCATAGCTTTTACCCAGTTTAGCGAGTCGAAAATTCTAAAAATATCCACTCCATTTTCCCAAGATTTTTCAACAAATTTTTCAATTACATTATCTGGATATGCTTTGTAACCAACACCATTAGAACCACGTAAAAGCATTTGAAATAAGATGTTTGGTATTGCTTTACGCAGTTCGCGTAAGCGTGTCCATGGGCTTTCATGCAAGAAACGCAAGCATACATCAAAAGTTGCTCCTCCCCAAACTTCCATGCTAAAGGTGTTAGGATGGTTTTTTGCAAAACTTTCGGCAACTTTTAGCATATCAAAACTTCGCATTCTGGTTGCTAATAGTGACTGATGCGCATCACGCATTGTGGTATCTGTAAAATGAATTTTTTTCTCGTCTTTTAACCATGCACAGAATTTTTCAGGACCAAGTTCTGTTAGCAGGTCTTTTGTTCCTTTTGGATGTGTTTCTGATGCACGAAACTTTGGAACTTTTGGTGTTCTAAAAATTTTATTTTCTTCTATATTTTTAACGTCTGGATTTCCGTTTACACTAATTTCGGCTAAAAATTTAACGACTTTAGAAGTTCTGTCTTGTGGTAGTTTTATTTTAAATAGGGAAGGCGTATTCTGAATAAAATTAACAGTTACTTTTCCGTCTTTAAAGGTAGGATGCTGAATTACATTTTGTAGAAAATGGATGTTTGTTTTAACACCTCGAATTCTAAATTCTTTTAAAGCACGAACCATTTTACGTGTTGCTCCATCTAAAGTTCTACCATGCGAAGATACTTTTACAAGCATGGAATCAAAAAACGGACTAACCTGATAACCTTGGTAAATGCTTCCAGCATCTAAACGAATTCCCATTCCAGACGCACTTCTGTAGGTGGTTACATTACCATAATCTGGAGTGAAATTGTTAGAAGGGTCTTCGGTTGTTAATCTACATTGTAATGCAAAACCATGCGTTGTTATAGATTCTTGTTCGTTAATTTTAATTTGCTGGCTGTTTAAAGGGTAGTTTCCTGCAATAAAAATTTGTGTTTTTACAAGGTCTATTCCTGTTACCATTTCGGTAACTGTATGTTCTACTTGAATTCTTGGGTTTACTTCAATAAAATAAATGTTATCTTCTTTGTCTACCAAGAATTCTACAGTACCAATGTTGTTGTAATTTACTTCTTTGGCAATGGCAACGGCATATTTGTATAGATTTTGTTTTACAGTATCACTAACATTATGTGAAGGTGCAATTTCTACTACTTTTTGGTGACGACGTTGTACAGAGCAATCTCTTTCAAACAAATGGCGAATATTACCATGGTTATCTGCAACAATTTGTACTTCAATATGTTTTGGGTCTTCCACATATTTTTCTAAAAACATGGTGTCATCACCAAAAGCATTAAGCGCTTCGTTTCTAGCAGAGTTAAAGTTAGCCTCTAAGTCTTCGTCTTTTCTAATAATACGCATACCACGACCTCCACCACCAGAAGCGGCTTTTAGCATTAAAGGATAGCCAATAGTTTCTGCTTCAGATAAAGCAACTTTTAGAGAAGTTAGTTTCTTTTTATTGCTTTCAATAATAGGCACATTACATTTTACAGCAACTTTTTTAGCTGTAATTTTATCGCCTAAAGCATCCATAACTTCAGGATCTGGACCAATAAAAATAATATCGTTTGCAGCACATTGCCTTGCAAATTCTGAATTTTCAGATAAAAAACCATAACCAGGATGAATGGCATCTACATTTTTAGATTTAGCTAAATCTATTAATGCCTCAATATCTAAATAAGGTTTTAAAGGTTGGTTGTCTTCTCCTATTTGGTAAGACTCATCTGCTTTGTTTCTGTGTTGCGAGTATCTGTCTTCATAGGTAAACACAGCTACAGTTGTAATGTTTAATTCTGAGCATGCACGAAGTACTCTAATAGCAATTTCGCCTCTGTTGGCTACAAGAACTTTTTTAATTTTCATTATGTTGTTGTTGTTGTTGTTGTTGTTGTTGTTGTTGTTGTTGTTGTTGTTGTTGTTGTTGTTGTTGTTGTTGTTGTTGTTGTTGTTGTTGTTGTTGTTGTTGTTATTTATATAAATACGGATTATTTGTTTCGTAATTTCTAACAATAAAATCTAAGGCATTGTATAATACATCTCCCATGTTTTCTGATTTTTTAAATTTAACATCACCAGTAAGTTTAAAGAGACCTGTTTTTAATTCCTTAATTTTTTCTAGTGTTGAAATATTATCGTGTCTCATACATTCTATCAAGTTTCTTAAACGTTTTTGTTCACTCTTTGCACGTTTAGCAAGTAGTGAACGTTCTTCGTTTTTGTATTGCTCAATAGACTCTTTAGTTAAAACCTTTAAGCTCATGTGAACAAACGGATAGTTTTCTTTTAAAAATTGTGGTTTATATACTTTTGCATTTCCTTCGTAGCTTTGTTGGTCAAAATCTACTGCACGAATTCTGTATTGTTTACGGTCAAAATCATAGGTAATTACAATTACGTAATTGTAAGAACGCATATCTCCTAATAGTCTTACAAAGCAGCGTTCATTAAATTTAACAAATTCTTTTGCTAAAGCTCTCTTATCTTGTTCTGTAATAGTATCAAGATGCTCATTAACATAAGTGTCTCCAGGTATTCCTGAAATATGTTCTTCTATTAGCGTGTCTTTATGAACTAGAAAATTAATATGGTTTGGAGAGAGTAAATGTTCTAACTCTAAACCGTAAATTCTAGAAGCATCTGCTTTTTTTATATAAAGATACGTGTAAATATCATTTATTATATTTCTTACTTTTATTCTAAAAGGCTTTGTATTACCAAAGGTACAATAGGCAATACTGTCAATATTTAGGTATGGTAAAATACTGTCATCACCACTAGAATGAAGAATAGAATACAATTGTTTTAGGCTGTGTTCTATTTCATCACGTTCGTATTCTGCATAATAACAATCTATCCAAAGGGTATCATCTCCGTTATTGTCAAATATTTCAACAGCTCCTTGAAAACGTAGTAAATCATCATAGGAAATAGGAATTTGAATGTTTCTCCCTTCTTCTGCAAGATATTCTGACAGTTCTTTTGTAATAGGAAATACAGGTTTTTTCTTAGATATTAACTTCTTATTCATTGAAATAGTTTAAAGCCTATAAGGTAATTTTTTATTGTGGTAATACCATGCGTGCATAGCTTTTTTTTATGTTTACTTAAAAAGGTTTTGTTGTAGGATCTTTACTGTTGTTTTTATGTAATTGTTAAACGTTAACAAGAAGAACACTTATTAAATTATACACCTTGTAAATAATTAAACGCTATGAAAGCTATTATTGATATAGTATTTGTTTAAAAAAAAAGCACTTCTATTTAGAAGTGCTTTTATTGTTCTTTATTTAAAATTTCTTTTACTGCTTGTTTGTATTTTATAGGATTACTAGCTTTTTTAATGGCTTTGTATGTTTTTTTAGGATTAGAAAAAGACTGTGAAAAGAATTCCCAAAAACCTAACATTTTCATTTTTATTGGTGTTGGTCCAGAAAGATACTCGTCATACTGATGGTATATAGTATCATGAAATTCGGAGAAAATTTCCCATCTATTCTTAGGATATTCTGTAGTGTTGTTTTTAATCATACTTGGTAAAAATGGATCTGCAATTAAGCCTCGACCAATCATAAAATGATCTATGCTAGGAAAACGCGTTTCTATTTTATTAAAAGCTTCTACGCTAGTAATATCGCCATTATAGTATAGTGTATGTTTTGCAGCATCTATACATTTTTGAAAAGCATCTAAATCTACAGGTCCTTTGTATAGTTGTTTACCTATTCTAGCATGAATAGCAATATTTTTAAGAGGGTATTTATCTAGAATAGGGAAGGTGTCTAAAATTTCTGCAGCATGCTCATAACCCATGCGCATTTTCATAGAAACGGTTATGTCTGTTTCATCATGCGCTCTTTTTAAAACTTCATCAATTTTAGTAGGATTGCAAATTAAGCCAGAACCCATTCCTGATTTTGTAACCATAGGATACGGACAGCCTAAATTCCAGTTTAGTTCTTTGTAACCTAAGCTTTGTACATATTTAATAACAAACAAAAACTCTTCAGCATCATTGGTCATTACTTGTGGTATCACCTCTAAAGTGCTATTGTTTTCAGGTAATAAATCTAATTGGTAAGATTGTTTGATTTTTAACTTTCCGTTTAGCCTAATATAAGGTGCGTAAAAAGTATCGATACCACCAAAATAGTGATGAAATGCGTTACGAAACCTAAAATCGGTAAAACCTTGTAAAGACGAAGAAAGTAGTTTGATACTCATGGTTTAAACTTGGCACAAATATAAACGAATTGTTTTGTTTTTATGGGTGAAGTTTTTGAAGTTTTTTAGTTGTTATGGGCTTTTGGTTTTTTTAACATTACACTAGAGTACTTTCTAATTGTAAGGTTTTATTAGTAGTTAATGCTTTGTATAGTTTTTCAATATCTAAAGGTTTCCATAGAATAGCATTAAAAAGCCCTGTATATTCTTTGTTTTGTGTGGTCATTACATCTGCTGTAATGGCAAATATTGGTGTGTTACTATTAATATTATCTTTATTAGATTTAATTAGTTTAGTAGCATCAATGCCATTTATTTCAGGCATGTGTAAATCCATTAAAATAAAATCATACTTTTTAACTTTAGCATATTCTACAGCTATTTTTCCATTTGCTACATGCTCTGTGGTAACTCCCCATTTTAAAAGAACTTTTTTTATTAAAATAGCATTCATTATTGTGTCTTCAGCTAATAATACTTTTTTGTCTTTTAGTTGTTCAAAAATAGGTTTGTTTGCGGCAGGAGTTGGTGTTGTTTTTTCTAACTCAAGTGTAAAATAAAATTCTGAACCTTCATGTTCTTTACTTTTTACATAAATTTTACTTTGATGCAATTTTACAAGTTTTTTTACAATAGCCAAGCCAAGACCTGTGCCTCCTTGTTTTCTTGTCATTACTGGTTTTATTTGAGAGAAACTAGTAAATATTTTTTTGCAGTTTTCTTTAGAGATACCTTCACCTGTATCTTTTATGCTTATTAAAATGGTGTCTTGTTTTTCTTCTTCCTTTTTAAGTTTTAACGTCAGAATTACTTTTCCTTTTTCAGTAAATTTAATAGCATTACTAATAAGGTTACTAATAATCTGTGTTAATTTGGTTTCGTCTAAAAGGTAATTTCTAGTTTTAGGAATTGTATTTATTAAAACCAATTCTAGCCCCTTTTGTTTGGCAACATTGCTATGTAGGTTTACTATATAATTACACAAATTATTAAGATTGGTATTATCTTCTTCAAGAACGGTCTTTTTAGCGTCTAGTTTGGTAAAGTCTAAAACGTTATTTACTATATTAATTAAATTGTTAGAAGCAAATTGAAGACTTTTTAAAAGTTTTTTGTTTTCTCCTACAACTTGATCTTCTAGAATGGAAGCAATAGTAGTCATGGCATTTAAAGGAGTTCTTATTTCATGACTCATTACAGATAAAAATTCTTGTTTTAATTTAAGAGCTTGCTGTTCTCCTTTGTTCTTTTTATCAATAATCTTTTGTTTTTCTCTTTGGTGTAAGGCTTCTTTTTCTAATACATTCATTTTATTAATCATGTTATAGTTTTCCATAACATGTTTTGTTTGTGTATTCATTGTAGCTTCCTTTTCACTAAGGTATAGTTCTAAGTATTTAAAAGATTTTTTTATTTTATTTTTCCTTTTATAAATTTTATATAATAAATGGTATCCTTTTACTTTGGTCATAGAAAGGTTGTAAGCAACCGATAACTCTAAGCCTTTTTGTACTGTTTCTTTCGATTTTTGTAAATCATTAATTTTATAATATAATCTACCTAGTTTGTTATAGACCATGCAAGCACCAATAACCTCAATAACTTGGTTAAAAGTATCAATAGCTTGTAAAAAATCTATTTCACTGTTTTTATAGTCTCCTAATGCTAAGTGCACTTTTCCGCGACCATAAATAGCAAAACCATAACCTCTAGCATCTCCAGATTGTTTTTTTAGTTTCATAGAATGCGTTATCATTTTCATGGCAGCATTATATTTTTTATTTTTTACTAATAAACCAGAGAGGTTGTTTAAAGCATTGGCTTCAAGACTTATGCATTTTGCCTTTTGCGCATTTCTAACAGCGTGTTTATAATAGGTAAAAGCATTAGAATAGTCGCCAATAAACTCATAGGCTGTGCCTATAGCTTTCTCTACTTTAGAGATGTTTTTAAACTTGTTATGTTTTTTATAAATCTTTAGCGCTTCAATTAAGTAAATTAAACCTTTATGGTAATTGTCTGTTTTGTAGTGTATGCTTGCAATAGTGTATTTAGTATTAGCAATACCAAGCTCGTTATTAATAGCTGTGTAATGAATTATAGCTTCTTTAGCGTGCTTTTTAGAATTTACAAAGTCGCTAATAATCATATAAAAAAAGGAAAGTTGCTCTAAACTTTTTACTATTAAAGAAGTATCATTTAACTCTTTGCTTAATTGCAAAGCGTTTTGGGCTAAAGCAATACTTTGTTGTATATTATTAGATCGTTTAGAGTATGCGCTATTTAAAAGTAAATTTACTTTTTCATGTAGGTGTAGGTTAGCCATAAGAAATTATATTAGGGACAGCAAAAATAATGAAAAAAATAGAAAGTTATTTGTTTAAAGGAGTGAGATATATTTAATAAATCTTTGCCTTTTTTGATTTATATTCAATGATTTACATGTTCTTATGCTTTTAAAAAAGCATAAGTTAGAAACAAAAAAAAACCACCTTTTAAGGTGGTTTTTATGGGTGATAAGTATAAAGTACTCTTTTGTTTAAGAGACTTGTGTATAGCTTACTTGATCATTTCGTAACTACGTTTAATAAAGTTAGTTAGCTCTTCTCCTTTTAATAATCCTTGAGAAAGTCTTGCTAAGTCTAAACTTTGAGTAATTAAACGTTCTTGTTTCTTTTTGGTTTTAGTACTTAAAATTTCACCAACCAATTCAGAATTTGTGTTTACAATAAGGTTGTACATTTCTGGCATGTTACCAAACATGTTCATTCCGCCTCCACCAGTTTGTTGCATTTCTTTCATTCTACGCATAAATTCTGGTTGCGTAATCATAAATGGAGATGCTGTGCTATCCATAGCTTCTAATTGTACTGAAAATTTTTCAGCAGGAATTACTTCTTTTAATAATTCATCTAAAGCTTTGGTTTCATCTTCGCTTAATTTAGAAATGGTAGTATCTTCTTTCTTGATTAAGTTATCGATATGATCTCCATCTACACGAGCAAAAGAAATGTTTTCTTTAGTGCTTTCTAATTTCTGAATTAAATGCGAAACAATAGGAGAGTCTAGTAATAAAACTTCATAACCTTTAGCTTTTGCTGCTTCAATATAACTGTGTTGTTCGTCTTTATTTGAAGCGTAAAGAATAACAAGTTTGTCATCTTTATCGGTTTGTTTAGCTTTTATTTTATTGAATAACTCTTCGTATGTATAATGTTTACCATCTACTGTTGGATATAATGCAAATGCATCTGCTTTTTCAAAGAATTTTTCTTCAGAAAGCATTCCGTATTCAATTACAATTTTAATATCATCCCATTTTGCTTCAAAATCTTCACGATTTGCGTTAAATAAGGACTTTAATTTATCTGCAACTTTTCTAGTAATGTAAGACGAAATCTTTTTTACAGCACCATCTGCTTGTAAATAAGAACGAGATACGTTTAACGGAATATCTGGAGAGTCAATTACACCACGTAACATCGTTAAAAATTCTGGTACAATACCTTCTACATTATCTGTAACAAATACTTGGTTTTGGTATAGTTGAATTTTATCTTTTTGTACGTTTAAATCATTAGTCATCTTAGGGAAATACAAGATTCCTGTAAGGTTAAACGGATAGTCTACATTTAAATGAATGTTGAATAAAGGTTCTTCAAATTGTGCAGGATACAACTCTCTGTAAAAATTCTTGTAGTCTGCATCTTCTAATTCAGAAGGTTGTTTGGTCCAAGCTGGATTAGGATTATTAATAATGTTGTCTACAGTAATTTTTTTCTGAGGTTCTGTAGTTTCTTTTCCTTCCGCATCTTTAGTTGTAGCAGGTGTATGGTCTGGATCGTCAATTTCTTTAGTTCCAAATTTAATAGGAATAGGCATAAACTTGTTATACTTAGAAAGTAAGCTACCAATACGTGCTTCTTCTAAAAACTCAGTAGAGTCATCTGCAATATGTAGTATAATTTCTGTACCTCTGTCTGTTTTGTCTGAAGCTTCTAAAGTAAACTCAGGAGAACCATCACATGTCCAATGTGCAGCAGGTTCGTCTTTATGTGATTTAGTAATGATTTCTACTTTTTCAGCAACCATAAATGCCGAGTAAAAACCTAATCCGAAATGTCCAATAATACCAGAATCTTTTGCAGAGTCTTTGTATTTATCTAAAAATTCTTCAGCTCCAGAAAAAGCAACTTGGTTGATGTATTTTTCAACTTCTTCAGCTGTCATTCCTAAACCTTGATCTATAATATGAAGCTTTTTACCTTCTTTATCGATTTTTACTTCAATTTTAGGATTTCCGTACTCAGATTTAGATTCTCCAATGCTTGTTAAGTGTTTCAGCTTTAAAGTAGCATCTGTACCATTACTAATTAGCTCACGTAAAAAGATTTCGTGATCACTATATAAAAATTTCTTGATTAAAGGGAAGATGTTTTCTACCGAAACATTAATTTTTCCTTTTGACATAATTTAAATTATTTTTTTATTCCAGTAAATACAGGAATCTGATTAATTTGATATTTATAATGTTAAACAAAGCAAGGCAACAAAAATGCCAATACTATAAAAGTGACAAAGTGACATTTGTTATTATACTATGCATGCATAACGAATACGATTGCGTTTAAAAATTTGTTAGTTGTAAATGGTTAAATTGCGCACCGTAAAATTAATAGCACTATATGTACAATTCAAAAATAATAGGTTTAGGTAAATACGTGCCAGACAATGTGGTTACAAATGAAGATTTGTCTACAATGATGGATACTAATGATGCCTGGATAACCGAAAGAACAGGAATAAAAGAAAGACGTTGGGTAAAACCAGGATCTGGTGATACCACAGCAACTATGGGAGTGAAAGCTGCTAAAATTGCAATAGAAAGAGCAGGCATAGATAAGGATGATATCGATTTTATTGTTTTTGCAACCTTAAGTCCTGATATGTATTTTCCTGGACCAGGAGTGCAAGTACAACATGCTTTAGATATTAAAACCGTTGGAGCTCTAGATGTAAGAAACCAATGCTCAGGATTTGTATATGCTATTGCTGTTGCAGATAATTTTATTAAAACAGGAATGTATAAAAATGTTCTTGTTATTGGTAGTGAAGTACATTCTCATGGTTTAGATAAAACTACAAGAGGAAGAGGTGTATCTGTAATTTTTGGTGATGGAGCAGGAGCTGCTGTTTTAACTAGAGAAGAAGATACTACCAAAGGTATTTTGTCTACGCATTTACATAGTCAAGGAGAACATGCAGAAGAGTTGGTGCTTGTTGCACCAGGAATGGGAAAACGTTGGGTAACTGATATTTTAGCAGATAATGATGCTGATGATGAAAGCTATTTTCCGCATATGAACGGACAATTTGTATTTAAAAATGCAGTAGTTCGATTTAGTGAAGTGATTATGGAAGGCTTGGCAAAAAACAATTTAGATAAAGAAGCTATAGATATGTTAATACCACATCAGGCAAACTTACGAATAGCACAGTTTATTCAGAAAAAGTTTGGTTTAAGTGATGACCAGGTATTTAATAATATTCAAAAATACGGAAACACTACTGCAGCATCTATACCTATTGCTTTAACCGAAGCTTGGGAAGAAGGAAAAGTAAAAGAAGGAGACACCGTTGTGTTAGCCGCTTTTGGTAGTGGTTTTACTTGGGGAAGTGTTATTTTAAAATGGTAAATAACTACCAAAGTAGAAAACATATTTAATAACAAACCTTGATGTATAAGTTGAGGTTTGTTATTGAAGTAATTTAAAATAGCAAACTATTTTACTTTGCTTTATAAACGCAGTTATAAAAAAATCCGAATACTTAGCAAATTCGGATTTTTTCTTGTTGTTAAAATAAGTAACAACCACTTCAATTAAATATTATTAAAAGACTAATTCAAACAAAATATAATAGTTGGTAGTTGTATATTTAAAACGTAATTATTGTTGTTTATTGTGTTGATTTTCAGTATTTAACAAAATTTAACAGTTGTTGTAAGAAAAAACAAAAACCCAAGGTGATGACACCTTGGGTTTTCTTATTTAATAACCACATATTAACACTAACCATTTACTATTATGAAGGTTATTAAATGTATTTGTTTACTTTGTAACCTCTTTTTTAAACTTGTTAGTTTGTACTAGTATAGACGACTATTTTTTAGATTTGTTACTTTATTAATTGTACTTAACAGCATTTTAACACATGAATAAAAAAACATTAGTATTTGGAGCATCATTAAAACCAAATCGATACTCTAATATGGCATTACGTAAATTAGTAAACTACAAACAAGATACTGTTGCGTTTGGCTTAAAAGAAGGAGAAGAAGCCAAGGTGCAAATAGATACAGAATTAAAAGATTATAAAGATATACATACGGTTACCTTGTATGTAAATCCTGAAAGACAAAAAGCGTATTATAATTATATAATTTCTTTAAAACCTAAGCGCGTTATATTTAATCCAGGCACCGAAAATCCTGAATTTTATACTCTGTTAAAAGAAAACAATATAGCTTTTGAAGCTTCTTGTACTTTGGTGTTGCTTTCTACCAATCAATATTAAACCGAAAGCCAATAGTAGAACTTATTTTTTCTTAATTAATACTAATCCTAAAAAGGTTAATAAACCGTTTATAATTAAGATAAAGAATCCAAATTCAAATCCAAACCATTTTAAGCTATTCACACTAATGATATAAGATACAATAGGAGATAGAATGGCTATTATAGGCACAAACTTATCTTTTATGTTCCATTTTGTAAATAAACCAAAGGCGTAAAGACCTAAAAGAGGACCATAAGTATAGCCTGCAAATACAAATAGTTTAGCAATAACACTAGCATCTTTAATTACATATTTAAAAGAGATTATTACTAAAATTAAAATAATAGAAATTAAAACATGAATACGTTTTCTAATACGTACTTGTTTTTCTGGGCTATGTTTTTTTTCAATATCTAAAATATCAATACTAAATGAAGTAGTTAGTGAGGTTAATGCAGAGTCTGCACTACTGTAAGCCGCAGCAATTAATCCTAATAAGAAAAATATAAAAACACCAAATCCTAAATGGTTTTTTGCAAGCAAAGGAAAGAGGTCATCTTTATGTGCATCAATTCCGTTTTGTTGTGCATATACTGTTAAAAGTAGTCCTAAACTTAAAAAGATAAAGTTTACAACAGTTAACACAATAGTAAACCAAAACATGTTTTTTTGTGCATCTTTTAAGGTTCTGCAGGTTAGGTTTTTTTGCATCATATCTTGGTCTAAACCTGTCATTACAATAGCTATAAATGCTCCAGAAATAAATTGTTTCCAAAAATAGGTTCCAGATTTAAAATCGTCAAAATAAAAGGTTTTACTTAAATCGCTATCTAATACAAAACCAAGAATATTATTTCCACTTAAACCTAAGGCATCACTTACAAAATAGATGGTAACTCCTACAGCAATAAGCATAAATAAGGTTTGTAAGGTGTCTGTCCATACTATTGTTTTTATACCAGATTTAAAGGTGTAAAGCCAAATTAAAAGTACTGTTATGGTAACGGTTTGCCAAAATTCTATGCCTAGTTCATCAAATAATATAATTTGTAATACGTTAGCTACTAAAAACAACCTAAAACTCGCACCAACTATTCTAGATATTATAAAAAAGGAAGCGCCAGTTTTATATGAGTAATTACCAAAACGTTCTTCTAAATAGGTGTAAATAGAGGTGAGGTTTAATTTGTAATATAAAGGAAGCAAAACTGTACCAATAACCAAATACCCAACAATGTATCCTAAAACTACTTGCATGTAGCTAAACTGCGAAGCTTCAATCCAACCAGGAACAGAAATAAACGTTACACCAGAAAGTGATGCTCCAATCATACCAAAAGCAACTACATACCAAGGAGATTGTTTATTGCCTTTAAAAAAGGCGTCGTTACCAGTTTTTTTTCCTGTTAAATAAGAGATTAAAATAAGCACACCAAAATAGGATGCTATGAGTAAAATGATTTGAGTAGCAGACATAAATGTTATTTAAAAGAGGGCAAAATACAAATTACTTAAAAAGATTCTTAAACAACTAGATAATAAATATTAAATTCGCAACCATGGAATTTTCATCAAAACTATTAGAAAACGCAGTAAATGAAATGTCGCAATTACCAGGTATTGGTAAGCGTACGGCTTTACGTTTGGTTTTACATCTGTTGAGACAGCCTGAAGAACAGACACTAAAACTTTCTAAAGCATTAGAGAATATGCGTACTCAAATTAAGTTTTGTAAATCTTGCCATAATATTAGTGATGTAGATTTATGCGAAATTTGCGCAAATCCACACAGAAATCAAGAATTAATTTGTGTTGTAGAAGATGTTAAAGACGTTATGGCTATAGAAAACACAAGTTCTTTTAGAGGTTTATATCATGTTTTAGGCGGAAAAATTTCACCTATGGATGGTATTGGTCCTCATGATTTAAACGTAGTATCTTTAGTAGAAAAAGTAAAATCAGGACAGGTAAAAGAACTTATTTTTGCTTTAAGTTCTACTATGGAAGGCGATACTACCAATTTTTATATTTTTAAACAAATTAAAGACTATAATGTGCTAACATCTACAATAGCACGAGGAATTTCTGTAGGTGATGAGTTAGAATATGCAGATGAAATAACGCTAGGAAGAAGTATTATTAACAGAATTCCGTTTGAAGCTTCTTTAAAATCGTAACTATTTATTTGAAACTCTCCATAATCATATTAAACTATAACGTTCGCTATTTTTTAGATCTATGTCTACAAAGTGTGCAAGCAGCCATTACAAATTTAGATGCAGAAATTATTGTAGTAGATAATCTATCGGCAGATGATAGTTGTGCAATGGTAAAGCAAAAGTATCCAAATGTAAAACTTATTGAAAATAAAGAAAATTCAGGATTTTCAAAAGGAAATAATATTGGTGTAGCTCAAGCTAAAGGCGAATACATTTGTATTTTAAATCCAGATGTGGTAGTAGCAGAAGATACTTTTTCTAAAATTTTAAAATTTGCAGAGCAACAAGAACAGTTAGGTGCAGTAGCTTGCAGGTTAATTGATGGTAGCGGAAATTATCTTCCAGAAAGTAAACGTAATATACCTGTGGTAAAGGTAGCCATTCAAAAAATGATTGGTTATGCTAAAAATTATTATAATAATAATTTACAAGAAGAAGAAGTTGGTGAAACAGACATTCTTGTTGGTGCCTTTATGTTTTTAAAAAAAGAGGTGTATAATGAAGTCAATGGTTTTGATGAAGATTATTTTATGTATGGTGAAGATGTAGATTTATCTTATAAAATATTAAAGGCAGGATATCAAAATTTTTATTTTGGAGAAACTACCATTATACATTACAAAGGAGAAAGCACCTTAAAAGATGCTGAGTATGCAAAAAGGTTTTATGGAGCTATGCAGATTTTTTACATGAAACATTTTAAAAGTAATGTTGTTTTTGATACTTTAGTGTGGTTAGGTATTGAGTTTGCTATACGATTTAGAAAAGCGTCCACTATAGAACTAAAAACAATAAATAATTATGCTGTTTTTACCTATAATGAAGATCTTAGTTTTATAAAAAAACTACCTTTTCAAGCGTATAAAGTAAACGATGTAAAAAATATAAAACCAAATGCTGAAGTTGTTTTTGATGCTAACACCTTGAGTTATAAAGAAATTATTGGGTATTTTTTACAATTACAAAAAAATAATACACATACTTTTAAAATTATTCCGAAAAGCTCTAATTTTATCATCGGAAGCAACGATTCACAAAATCGTGGAGAAATTCTTCATTTTTAATACAATAAAGGATTGTTAAAAGTTAATGAATATTGAATGAATTCGTTCGTTTTTTATTAATTTTGCAAAACACAAATAAAAACTAAGGCTTAGATTATAAATATGGCAAAATTTGAACTAAAATTACCTAAAATGGGAGAGAGTGTTGCAGAAGCAACAATTACCTCATGGTTAAAACAAGTTGGAGATACTATTGAAGAAGATGAGGCAATATTAGAAATTGCTACAGATAAAGTAGATAGCGAAGTGCCTAGTGAAGTAGATGGTGTTTTGGTTGAAATACTATTTAATGTTGATGATGTTGTGCAGGTTGGGCAAACTATTGCTATTATAGAAACAGAAGCAGATGCTTCTACTACAACTGCAGCTCCAAAACAAGAAACAAAAAAAGAAGAAGCTCCTGCGCAAGTAGCAGCAGAAGTAGCACAAACAGTTGTTGCTGCTCAAGAAACAGCAGCTCCTGTAATAACTAGTGGTGAACGTTTTTATTCTCCTTTAGTTAAAAACATTGCAAAAAAAGAAGGTATTGCTCAAGCAGAGCTAGATGCCATTCCTGGAACAGGAAAAGAAGGACGTGTTACTAAAAATGATATTTTATCTTATTTAGATACTAGAGGTGCACAACCTAATAAAGCAGTTGCTCCAGCAGCAGCTAATGGTGTAGCTCCTGTTAAAAATAAACCTGCAAAAGCAGCGACAGCTCCTGTTATTTCAAATGGTGAAGATGAAATTATTGAAATGACAAGAATGGGCAAAATTATTGCACATCATATGGTAGAGTCTGTTCAAAAAAGTGCACACGTGCAAAGTTTTATTGAAGCAGATGTAACTAAAATATGGAACTGGAGAAAGAAAGTAAAAGATGGTTTCATGAAACGTGAAGGCGAAAATTTAACTTTTACGCCAATTTTTATGGAGGCTGTAGCTAAAGCGCTTCGTGATTTCCCGATGCTTAATATTTCTATTCAAGGAGATACTATTGTTAAAAAGAAAAATATTAACCTTGGTATGGCTGCTGCTTTACCAGATGGTAATTTAATTGTTCCTGTAATTAAAAATGCAGATCAATTAAATCTTGTTGGTATGACAAAACAAGTTAATAGCTTAGCTAACAAAGCGCGTACAAACAACTTAAAACCAGACGATATACAAGGCGGAACTTATACAGTTACTAATGTTGGTACTTTTGGAAGTATCATGGGAACTCCTATAATTAATCAACCACAAGTTGGTATTCTAGCATTAGGTGCTATACGTAAAATGCCTGCGGTTATTGAAACACCTGAAGGAGATTTTATTGGTATACGCTACAAAATGATAATGTCACACTCTTATGATCATAGAGTTGTTAACGGAGCATTAGGAGGACAATTTATAAAAGCTGTTAAAGATTATCTTGAAGATTGGGATAGCAATAGAGAGATATAGTTTATTACTACAAGTAGAATAAAATAAAAAAAAGCGCAATTTAAATTGCGCTTTTTGTTTTTAAATTCTTTTAATAAATGCAATAAATAAGTAAAATCCTGATTAATTTTTATTTCTCGATAGCTAATCTTATTATTGGTCTAGCGCTACTTCTTCGGTATCCTATTGCTTTCACTTTAAAAAAAACATCATAAGAAATATCATTAGTATTTACCGCAAAAAGGTCTACACGTTTTCTAGAGACTTTCTCTTGTATACTAACAAATTTATGATCCTTTTGTGCTTAAGTGCAGATGCTAAATAATAAGGTATATATGCAGAGTCGTAAATGTTTCAAACTAGTAGTGATTTTTTAGTGCTTGTATTAATTTATTTCTATCTGTTAATCTGTTGTAAATAGAATCTTCAATTTCTATAATAGGTACTAGTGAGGTCTTGTCGTTTTTACGGTTTAAAAGTTCTTGTTGAACTTTTTGATAGTACTCTAGGTCTTCGTCAATATTATAAATAGTGTGTATTATATTATTATCGCTAAATAATTTAATGGTGTTTTCACATAAATCGCAATAATCTTTAACAAAAAGAATAACGGGTTTGTTTTTTTTGTCTTCTGCAAAAGTAAAAGTAATAGCATTGGCTTGTTTTTCTTGTTCTATTTCACTTACAATCATACCAAAACTGATGTTGTTTACTTCAGAAATCTTTAAAAGCGTAACCATTTGTACTTTAGAGTTGGCAGGTATTACTTTGGTAAAAGTGTTATTGGCTATTTTTCTAAAGCCTGTAGCGTTAATTTTTAAAAAAAGCTCATAGTCAGTGCTACTAGAATTAACAGCGAATACTTCTACTTTTTTTTTAGACTCTTTTTTTTCAATAGAAATATGTGTGTGGTTGTTTTGAGCAAAACTTAATACAGATATAAAAAAGAATAAATAGCAAAATGTAAAATTTTTCATTATTTGGTGTCAATTAAAAAATAAGATAAATATAATTAAAAGTATATTTGTATAAAGCATATTAATGAAATGAATTTAAACTTAACAAAACCAATTTGTTTTTTCGATTTAGAAACAACAGGCGTAAATATATCTAAAGATAGAATAGTTGAAATAGCTATATTAAAAGTGTATCCAGACGGAAAAGAAGAAAGTAAAACCTGGTTAGTAAATCCAGAAATGCCAATACCTGCTGAGGTTACAGCAATTCATGGTATTTCAGATAAAGATGTAGCAGATAAACCTACCTTTAAAGAGCTAGCTAAAGAAATTAATAATGTTATTAAAGATGCAGATTTAGGCGGATTTAATTCTAACCGTTTTGATATACCTCTTTTAGCAGAAGAAATGCTTCGAGCAGAAGTAGATTTTGATATGAAAAATAGAGTTTCTGTAGATGTACAAACTATTTTTCATAAAATGGAACAACGTACATTAGTTGCTGCATATAAGTTTTACTGCAATAAAGATTTAACAGATGCACATAGCGCAGCTGCAGATACTAATGCTACATTTGAAGTGCTAAAAGCACAAATAGAAAAATACGATAGCTTAGAAAATGACACCAAATTTTTAGCAGATTTTAGCTCACGAAAAAAGTTTGCAGACTTTGCAGGATTTCTTATATTTAACAAAAATGGAGAAGAGTGTTTTTCCTTTGGAAAACATAAAAACAAACGTGTTTTAGACGTGTTAAATGATGAGCCAGGATATTTTGGTTGGTTGTTAAATGCAGATTTTCCTTTATACACTAAAAAAGTACTTACAGCCATTAAACTAAGTACTTTTAATAATAAACTAAGCTAGAGTTTAGTTTTTCTTTTTTTTAACAAGCTTATTAAAGTATCATTTGCATATGGTAAAACCATGTAAATAGAGGTTAAAAATTAGGTGTAGATGAAAGAATAAGATGGTAAGCTAGTAATAGCATACGTTTTGTTATTCTAGATTTATAAATAAAAATAAATAAGATTTCCGTTACAGCGGAAATGAAAATTAAATATTTTCAATGAAATTAATCTGCATAGGTAGAAACTACACAGAGCATATAAAAGAATTAGAAAACGAAAAACCAACAGATCCTGTTGTGTTTTTAAAGCCAGATACAGCTATATTGTTGAAAAAACAACCGTTTTTTATTCCAGATTTCTCTAATGATGTACATCATGAAGTAGAAATTCTTGTAAAAATTAATAAAGTAGGTAAACACATTCAAAAAAAGTTTGCACATAAGTATTACGACCAAATAGGACTAGGAATTGATTTTACAGCAAGAGACTTACAAAAGCAATTAAAAGAAAAAGGACTTCCTTGGGAAAAAGCAAAAGCTTTTGATGGTGCTGCAGTAATAGGAGATTGGTTAGGTAAAACACAGTTTCAAGATGTAGATAATTTAAATTTCTCGCTTCAAAAAAATGAAACTATAGTGCAAAAAGGGAATACAAGCCATATGCTATGGAAAATTGACGAAATTATAGAATATGTATCAAAATATTTCACTTTAAAGATAGGAGATATTATATTTACGGGAACACCAGCAGGTGTTGGCAAGGTTGATGCAAATGATAAACTTATAGGATGTATAGAAAACACGCAAATGTTTTCAATAACAGTAAAATAAATGGAACAACATTACAAATTATTTAGAGTTCGTGAATTAGCAGACGGAGATCAGGATTTTATTAATGTACTAGCACAAACTTTTTTAGAAGAAGTTCCTGCTGATGCAAAAATATTAAAAGAGGCTGTTGAAAATAACAATCACCTAGCAACCTATCAAACCGCACACAAAATGAAACCAACCATTGATATGTTTGAGTTAGGTGTGCTTGAAGATTTAATAGAAGTTCAAGATTGGGGAAAATATGAGAAAAAGGAAATAAATATAATTCCTAAACTAGAAATAGTTCTTGCAGCCATTGAGCAGGCTTCTAATGAAATTCGTTCTGATTTTAATTTATAATGCAAGCAGAAATAATAACCATAGGAGATGAAATCCTAATTGGCCAAATTGTAGACTCTAATTCGGCATTTATAGCGCAACAATTAAATAAAATAGGAGTATCTGTATACCAAATAACTTCGGTACAAGATGATACAGCGCATATTTTAAAATCATTAAAAGAAGCAGAAGAAAACGCTGATATCATTATCCTTACAGGAGGATTGGGTCCTACAAAAGATGATATTACAAAAAATACCATTGCTACTTATTTTCAAGATACACTAGTGCAAGACGCATCGGTTTTAAAAAATATAGAAACCCTCTGGAAAAACTATATAAAACAACCACTTTCGCAGCTTAATATTGATCAAGCCTTAATACCAAGCAAGGCTACAGCTTTAATGAATAAAGTGGGTAGTGCACCAGGAATGTGGCTAGAAAAAGAAAATAAAACGTTTATCTCGCTTCCTGGAGTACCTTTTGAAATGAAAGCCTTAATACAGGAAGAGGTAATACCAAGACTTCGTAAAAAATATAAGTTTCCGTATATTCTTCATAAAACCTTACTTACCTACGGAATAGGAGAAAGTAATTTAGCTGAAAAAATAGAAACTTGGGAAGATAATTTACCAAAACATATAAAATTAGCGTATTTACCTAATTTAGGAAAAGTGCGCTTGCGTCTTTCAGCAAAAGGAAATGTAAAAGAAGAAATAACAAAAGAAGTAGACCATCAAATTAATTTACTACTTCCGCAAATACAAGAGTATTTTACAGGTTATGAAGATCAAGAAGAATCTCTTGAAGCTTTAATAGCTAAAAAATTAAGTGCAGCTAAGCTAACATTGGCAACAGCAGAAAGTTGTACTGGCGGAAAAATAGCAGAAAACATTACAGCGCATGCAGGTGCTTCCTCGTACTTTAAAGGAAGTATAGTTAGTTATACCGAAGAAATAAAAATAAACGTTTTAAAGGTGCCAGAAACGCTTATAGCAAAACATTCCGTAGTAAGTGCAGAAGTAGCAGAAACTATGGCAAGAAATGTTTTACAAATTTTTAATACAGATTTTGCTATAGCAACAACAGGAAATGCAGGACCAACAAAAGACAATACCAAAGAAGAAATTGGGACTGTTTTTATTGCAATTGCAACAAAAAATACCGTTTATTCTCAAAAATTTACATTTGGTAAACCTAGAGAAAAGGTGATAAATAGAGCCGTGAATAAGGCTTTAGAGCTGTTAAAAAAAGAAATTTTTAAAAATAGATAAAAATATGATTGTCTAAACGTAAAGATTTTGTATATTTGCACCTCGTTTTGAAATAACAATAATACATTTAGAACAATGTCAAGAGTTTGTGAACTTACAGGGAAGAAGGCAATGGTTGGAAACAACGTGTCTCACGCAATGAATAAAACTAAACGCACGTTTGATGCTAATTTAATCAAAAAACGTTTCTTTATTCCTGAAGAAGATAAGTGGATTACATTAAAGATATCTACATCAGCATTAAAAACTATTAATAAAATAGGTATATCTGCTGCATTAAAAGAAGCAAGAACCAAAGGTTTTATTAAATAATAGCCTCATTTAAAAGTTTAAGAAAATGGCAAGAAAAGGCAATAGAGTACAGGTAATTTTAGAGTGTACAGAGCACAAGGAGTCTGGTAAACCAGGAACTTCTCGTTACATTACAACAAAAAATAAAAAGAACACTCCGGATAGAATGGAAATTAAAAAATTCAATCCTATCTTAAAGAGAATGACTGTTCATAAAGAGATTAAATAATTAAAGATTTTTTATAAATCTTATAAAAGCATTAAGTCATGGCAAAGAAATCCGTAGCATCATTACAAACAGGATCTAAAAGATTAACAAAAGCAATAAAGATGGTTAAGTCTCCAAAAACAGGAGCTTACATGTTTGTTGAGTCTGTAATGGCACCAGATTTAGTAAACGATTTTTTAGCAAAAAAATAAGTTTACTTTAAAAAGATATTTTAAAGCTGCTTTCATAAAGAAAGCGGCTTTTGTTTTATATTTACATTTCATAATAATGACAATTTTTCAGTAACCTAAAAAAGGCGCGACTATTGTTATAATAATTATGGCGTTATATTCTTGATTACCATCGAGAAGTCAGGCTTTCCGCTATATCCTTTTATAGAAAAAGTATAAAGGAAGACTATGGAAGTATAGTTGAATGGCAGTAACCCTTAACGCAGAAATAGATGAAGTAACAACTTCATAACTAAATAACAAACAATAAAATAGGTATGAGCTTTTTTAAAAAAATATTTTCTTCAGATAAAAAAGAAACTCTAGACAAAGGTTTAGAAAAATCTAGCACAAGCTTTTTAGGTAAACTAAGTAAAGCAGTAGCAGGAAAATCTAAAGTAGATGATGCTGTGTTAGATAATCTTGAAGAAGTATTAGTCTCTAGTGATGTAGGTGTAAATACTACATTAAAAGTTATAGAACGTATAGAGGCAAGAGTAGCAAAAGATAAATATTTAGGTACAGATGAGCTAAATAGAATTCTTCGTGAAGAAATTGCTGCATTATTAAGTGAAACTAATTCTGGAGAAGAAACAGAATACGTAATTCCGCAATTACCAAAACAAGAAAATGGTCGTAAAACACCATACGTATTAATGGTAGTTGGTGTTAACGGAGTTGGTAAAACTACAACCATAGGTAAATTGGCTTACCAATTTAAAAAGCAAGGACTAAAAGTTGTTTTAGGTGCTGCAGATACTTTTAGAGCAGCAGCAATAGACCAGTTACAAGTTTGGGCAGATCGTGTAGATGTACCAATGATACGTCAAGAAATGGGTAGTGATCCTGCTTCTGTTGCTTTTGATGCTTTAGAGTCTGGTGTTAATCAAGATGCAGATGTTATTATTATAGATACTGCAGGACGTTTACACAACAAAATTAACTTAATGAATGAGCTTACTAAAGTAAAACGTGTCATGCAAAAAGTTGTAGGAGATGCTCCTCATGACGTGCTTTTAGTATTAGATGGCTCTACAGGACAAAATGCTTTTGAGCAAGCAAAACAGTTTACAGCAGCTACAGAGGTAACAAGTTTAGCAGTAACTAAATTAGATGGTACTGCAAAAGGTGGAGTGGTTATTGGTATTTCTGATCAATTTCAAATTCCTGTAAAATATATTGGTGTTGGTGAAGGTATTGAAGATTTACAAGTCTTTAATAAATTTGAATTTGTAGATTCTTTCTTCAAATAAAAAGATACTTAAAATAGATATAATAAAAAGCCTTAAGAATTTCTTGAGGCTTTTTTGTGTTTATTTCATAGATGTTTATAAAAGGTAGATGTAAACTTAATTGGTTACTTCGTTTATCTTTTCCCAAAGTTCATTATCAAAATTTGAAAGAGCAAAATTAGAGTCGTCTGCAGCTTCTCCCATTCTAATAACCACTAGTTTTTTACTAGGTACTACATATATTTTTTGATCGTTTTTACCTAAAGCCGCAAACATATCATTTGGTGCATTTGGTATTAAAGAACCTGTAAACTCTAATTGTGTAGATGGCAAATGAAAACTTGTTTTTCCGTTGAGCCACCATAAATAACCATAAGCCTTATTGATGTTTTGTGATGTGTTGGTAGCTTCTTGTAAAAAGTTTTGCGATACTATTTCTGTGTCATTCCATTTTCCGTTAGCAGAAATAAGTAAACCAAAACGTGCCATGCTTCTTGTGTTGCTCCAGTACACATTTAAGTCTGCTAATGGTAACCAGCTTCCAGACATGCCAATTCTATCCTTTAATTTTTGGTTAAAATAAGAAGCCCATGTTTGGTTGCTTGCTTGTGCAACCACATCTTGCAGTTTTACATATACATTATGGTAAGCCCAACGTTGTCCAGCATCTGCAATGTATTGTAGGTTTTCTGGTGCAACATTGTCTCCTAAGCTATCATCTAATCCAGAATTCATAGATAACAGGTGTTTGTTGGTAATTAAATTTTCTTTTTCGGTAGTAGCACTCGTCCAACCAATACCTAAATAATCAGATACTTTATTGTTTATGTCTAGCAAACCTTCATCTGCTGCAATACCTGTTAGTGTTGCTGTTAATGTTTTTCCTGCACTAGCCCAATACCAAGAAGAAGTAGCTGTGTGGTCATTCATATATTCTTCAACAACAATTCTTCCGTTGTAAAGCATGATAAAACCTTTGGTATTTTTTTCTTCTAAAAATTGTAGTAGCTCTTGTAGTTTGTTTTCATTCCAACCAATTTCAGAAATAGAAGTGGTTTCCCAAGTATTAGATGCTATAGGTGGAAAGTAAATAGAAGCCACATCGTTATTATCTTCTTCTACAACTTCGTCTGATGTAGCACAAGCAAAAAGACCAAATAGTGTAAATAATAATAAATATCCTTTAGTTTTCATACGCTTGTTTTAATTTAAGATGCTTAAATATATAAAAGGTTTAATTAAGGTTGTATCTTTGCAGCCTGAATTTTAGAAGAAGTATAATTAATGATCCCATAATTTCGGGAACATTTTCTTGAAGGTATATATGAGAACAAAGTCGCTTAAAAAAAATAAAATCAACGTGGTTACTTTAGGATGTAGTAAAAACGTCTATGATAGTGAAGTGTTAATGGGACAACTTAAAGCTAGTGGCAAAGAAGTTGTACATGAAGAAGAAGGAAATGTTGTTGTAATTAATACTTGTGGTTTTATTAATAATGCAAAAGAAGAAAGTGTAAATACCATTCTAGATTTCATGCAAAAAAAGGAAGCAGGAGAGGTAGATAAGGTATTTGTTACTGGTTGTCTTTCTGAAAGGTATAAGCCAGACTTGCAAAAAGAAATTCCTAATGTAGATGAGTACTTTGGTACTACAGAGTTACCTCAATTGTTAAAAGCTTTAGGCGCAGATTATAAGCATGAACTAATTGGTGAACGTTTAACAACTACACCAAAAAACTATGCCTATTTAAAAATAGCCGAAGGTTGTGATAGACCTTGTAGTTTTTGTGCCATTCCTTTAATGCGCGGAAAACATAAAAGTACACCTATTGAAGATCTTGTTACTGAAGCAGAAAAATTAGCAGCAAGTGGTGTTAAAGAACTTATTCTTATAGCACAAGATTTAACGTATTATGGTTTAGATTTATATAAAAAACGTAACCTTGCTGAACTTCTTGAAGCTTTAGTAAAAGTAGAAGGTATAGAGTGGATACGTTTACATTATGCATTTCCAACAGGATTTCCGTTAGACGTGCTAGATGTTATGAATCGTGAGCCAAAAATTTGTAACTATTTAGATATTCCGTTGCAACATATTTCAGACAATATTCTTAAAAGTATGCGTCGTGGTACTACTAAAGAAAAAACCACAAAACTTATTGGACAGTTTAGAGAAGCTGTACCAAATATGACCATAAGAACTACCTTAATTGTTGGTTATCCTGGTGAAACCGAAGAAAATTTTCAAGAATTAAAACAATGGGTCAAAGACATGCGTTTTGAGCGTTTGGGTTGTTTTACCTATTCGCATGAAGAAAATACACATGCTTTTAATTTAGAAGATGATGTACCAGAAGAAGTGAAAATAGATCGTGCCAACCAAATTATGGAAATTCAATCGCAAATTTCTTGGGAATTGAATCAACAAAAAATAGGCGAAGAATTTAAAGTAGTTATCGATAGAAAAGAAGGAAACTATTTTGTTGGTAGAACCGAGTTTGATAGTCCAGATGTAGATAATGAAGTGCTTATAGACGCAAGTAAAACCTATTTAAAAACAGCAGAGTTTGTAACTGTAAAAATTACAGAAGCAGAAGACTTTGACCTTTATGGTGAGGTGATTTAAGTTACTTTTCTAAATAGTTAACAATAGCTTGAAAATATCGGTCTGCAATTTCTTTTGCGCCTAATTGGTTGTAGTGTAAATTATCTGCCATATAAGCATCTGTCCAATTGCTAGCCATATCTACAAGAATGACTTTAGAGGTTTCATTGCTTTGTTCTAAAGATAAAACAGCTAGGTTTTCTAAAAATAAATTATAGCTTTCTGTGGCTTCATCTGTCATGACATTAGATCTTCCAGGAGCAATACGTTCTAAAAAAATAGTAACATTAGTATTGTCATTCTGTAAAATATCTATAATTTGATTAAGGTTGTCTACTATTTCTGTAACAGGAGTATTTCTAACTAAATCATTTCCGCCAATACCTAATAATACCACATCTGGTGTTCCTGAGCTTTCAAGAACTTCATCTATGTTTTCTAGTATGTCTTCGGTTTCAGAGCCTCCAATACCTTCGTGATCAGGATCAAAAGATTTTCCTAATAGTAAAGGGTAAGTCGTATTGTCGTTTTGTGTACCTATATAATCAAAATTCCATTGATTAGATATTAAGTTTTTCCATAAATCATACCTATAGCTTACAGAGTTGCTTGTAGCACCTTCTACTCTAGAATCTCCTAAAGGTAAAATGGTTATTGTATTAGTATTAACATTATTTTGTATAAAAGTATTAGATTTTTCATCACTTTTGTTACAATCTTGTAAAGCCAATACTGTTGCTAAAAAAAGAAAAGGGAAAAGAATTGCTGTTTTTTTCATGAAAAATATTTTGCTATAACAGTTTTTAGGGTTTATAAAAGACTAAAGATAAGGTATTTACTTTTTATTTTGATTAAAAAAATGTAAAAGTGAAGATAGAATATCTATAAACAAATAATTAATCACTGTATCTTTACATAAAAATATTGAAGGTAGCTATGCCAACAGAATGTATTACTTTTAAAAAAACGAATTATTTTTCAGCCTTAATCTGCGATTATTTAGAGGAAAAAAAAGAACTACAACCGTTTTATAATAACTTTCCTAAGCTTGAAAATTTTAAAGCACAGATAGAAGAAAAACGTGCATCTAAAACGGTTTCTGTACAAAACCGAAACATTTTAGTACAAGCCTTAAAAGAACAATACAAAAATGTGGAAGCTTCTTCAAAAACGCTTCAAAATATTGAAGATTTAAAATTAGAAAATACCTTTACCATAACCACAGGACATCAACTAAATCTTTTTACAGGTCCTTTGTATTTTTTATACAAAATTGTTTCTACTATAAATTTAGCTTCGCAATTAAAACAAGAATATCCAGACTGTAATTTTGTGCCAATCTATTGGATGGCAACCGAAGATCATGATTTTGATGAAATAAATTATTTCAACTTTAAAGGTAAAAAAGTACAATGGAATAGAGAGGCCTCTGGAGCAGTAGGAGAACTTTCTACGCAAGGTTTAGACAAAGTGTTTGATGTTTTTACCAAAGAATTAGGTGCAGGAAAAAATGCAGATACACTAAGAGATTTATTTCAATCGGCATATTTAAAAAACAATAATCTTGCTGATGCTACTTTGTATTTAGCAAATGCATTATTTGCAAGCTATGGCTTGGTAATAGTTGAAGCGAATAATAAAAATTTAAAACAATTATTTGTTCCTTATATAGAAGAAGAATTAGTAAAACAAACTTCATTTAATGTAGTATCTAAAACCAATGAAAAGTTAAGCCAGTTAGCAAGTGTTAGCAAGATACAAGTTAACCCAAGAGAAATAAATTTATTTTATTTAACTAAAAACCTTCGTGAACGTATTGTTTTTGAAGACCAAGCGTATAAAGTGCTTAACACCAACATTTCTTTTAGTAAAGAAGAAATAATAAAAGAAGTAAAAGAACATCCAGAGCGTTTTAGCCCAAATGTAATCTTGAGACCTTTGTATCAAGAGGTTCTTTTGCCAAACCTTTGTTATATAGGTGGAGGAGGAGAGTTAGCCTATTGGTTGCAATTAAAAGATAATTTTAAAGCAGTACAGGTTCCTTTTCCTATGTTGTTATTACGTAATTCTGTTTTAATAAAAACACAAAAACAGGCCGAAAAACTAAATAAGCTACAAATTACAAATCAAGATCTCTTTTTAAAGCGCGATACATTTATAAATAAAAAAGTAAGACAAATATCAAATATCGATATTGATTTTTCTGAACAGTTAAAACAACTGCAAGAACAATTTAAAGACTTATACCAATTGGCCGAGCAAACAGACAAATCATTTATAGGTGCAGTTGCAGCACAAGAAAAAAAACAAATAAACGGTTTACAACATTTAGAGAAACGATTGCTTACTGCACAAAAACGCAAATTAAAAGATCAGGTAGCACGTATGACAGAATTACAAAATCAGCTGTTTCCTAATGCTAGCTTGCAAGAACGTAACACTAATTTTTCAGAGTTGTATTTAGAATTTGGTGAGCAACTAGTACCAAAACTAATTGCAGAATTAAACCCATTACAAGGCGATTTTACCATATTAACCATGTAAAGGTATTGTAAGTTGCAGACTTATAGTTTTTAAACAAAAAAAGAATAATATTGGTGTTGTAATTTACAACATTACTAGTAAAAAAAGGGACTGCAATTTTTAAAAACATCCCTTTCATTTTCTAAAAATTAGATTTTTAAAAAATTTTTTAAAAAATACTAAATGGTAATTCGTCATTCAAAAATCAATTGCTATTTTTGCGCATGCAACACAACAAGGTACTTATATTAGATTTCGGATCGCAATACACACAGCTTATTGCGCGAAGAGTTAGAGAGCTTAACATCTTATCCGAAATACATCCATTCAACAAAATTCCGTCAAACGTAGAAGATTACAAAGCAGTAATTCTTTCTGGTAGTCCAAACTCTGTAAGAGGAGAAGATGTTTTACATCCAGATTTATCTAAAATAAGAGGTAAAAAACCATTATTAGCAGTATGTTATGGTGCACAATACTTAGCACATTTTTCTGGTGGTGAGGTTGCTCCTTCAAATACTAGAGAGTATGGTAGAGCCAATTTAAGCTATGTAAAAGAAAACGATCCTTTTTTTGGTATCATCTCTAAAGGAAGTCAAGTTTGGATGAGTCATAGTGATACTATTAAAACATTGCCAACAAATGCAGTGCTTTTAGCAAGTACACATGATGTAGAAAATGCAGCCTATAAAATAGAAGGCGAGCAAACCTACGCTATACAATTTCACCCAGAAGTATATCACTCTACAGACGGAAAACAATTATTAGAAAATTTCTTAGTAAATATAGCCAATCTTGATCAAGACTGGACACCAGATTCTTTTGTAGAAGAAACGGTTCAAGACTTAAAAGACCAATTAAAAGACGATAAAGTAGTCTTAGGTTTATCAGGAGGAGTAGACTCATCTGTAGCAGCAATGTTACTACATAAAGCAATAGGTAAAAACCTATACTGCATCTTTGTTAATAATGGTTTATTACGTAAAAACGAATACCAAAGTGTATTAGACCAATACCAAGGCATGGGCTTAAATGTAAAAGGAGTTGACGCTTCGGCACGCTTTTTGGATGCACTTGCAGGAGAAAGCGATCCAGAGAAAAAACGTAAAGCAATAGGTCGCGTGTTCATTGAGGTTTTTGATGATGAAGCACACCAAATAGAAGACGTAAAATGGTTAGCACAAGGTACCATTTATCCAGATGTTATTGAGAGTGTTTCTGCAACAGGAGGACCAAGTGCTACTATAAAAAGTCATCATAATGTAGGTGGTTTACCAGACTTTATGAAACTTAAAATTGTAGAGCCACTAAAAGCATTGTTTAAAGATGAAGTACGTCGTGTAGGTGCATCTATGCATATGGACAAAGCCTTATTAGGTCGTCATCCATTTCCAGGACCAGGACTAGCAATACGTATTTTAGGAGATATTACTCCAGAAAAAGTACGCATTTTACAAGAAGTAGATGCTGTTTTTATAGACAACTTAAAAAAATGGAATCTATATGATAGCGTTTGGCAAGCAGGAGCAATCTTGCTACCAGTAAATAGTGTGGGAGTTATGGGAGATGAGCGTACCTATGAAAAATGTGTAGCGCTTCGTGCAGTAGAAAGTACAGATGGTATGACCGCAGATTGGGTAAATTTACCGTATGATTTTTTACAAAAAACCTCCAACGAAATAATAAATAAAGTAAAAGGCGTTAATAGAGTAGTGTACGATATTAGTAGCAAGCCGCCAGCAACCATTGAGTGGGAATAAAAAAGAAATATTTTTAGTGTTTTTTTAAACTACAAAAAATGTATCTAAAAATGAGCCACGTTCAATAAGGGTTATGCTTATTTGGGCGTTCCTTTTTGTGCTTCTACAAGGTTAAAAAACCTTACAGAAGCACAAAAAGTCAGGCTTTACGTTGCAATCTTTTTTAAGAAAAATAAAAAAGGATTTACACTGCAATCCTTAACGCAATTAAGAACGTATAAGTAATATATGAAGAATTTAATATACATATTTAGTTTAGTTTTAGTATTCAGTTGTGTAACAAAAGCACAAGCACAAAACTATGATACACATAGAGTAAAATCAGGAGAAACTATTGAAAGCATTGCAAAGCAATACAGCGTAACTCCTTATGATATTTATAGTTTAAATCCAGATGCTAAAAAAGAACTAAAAGAAAATGCAGTTCTTATTATTCCTAAGTCTAAAATAGCAACACCACAAACTACAAGCACTACAGTTAAAGAGTTTCAACGTTTTATAGAGCATAAAGTAAAACGTAAAGAAACCCTTTACAGTTTATCAAAAAAATACAATGTAGAGCAGGACGAAATTAAAAAACATAATCCTTCATTATACGCAAACAACTTGCGTAAAGGAGATAAAATTAAAATTCCTGTTTATAAAACAAAAACAGTTGTTGAAACTGTAAAAACAACAAGTGACTATACTGTTTTACCAAAAGAAGGAAAATGGCGAATAGCTTATAAATATGGTATTACTGTAGAAGAGCTAGAAGCATTAAACCCAAATATGCCAGCAACACTTAATGTTGGGCAAGTAATACAAGTACCTAATCTAAAAACCACAGAAGTAAAACAAATAGATGATAGATATTCGTATTATACTGTTTTACCAAAAGAAGGGTTTTATCGTTTAAAATTAAAACTAAAATTAGAACAAGAAGAACTAGAAGCTCTTAATCCTTCACTTAAAGAAACGGGTTTAAAATCTGGTATGGTTTTAAAAATACCATATTCTAATACTACAACAGAAACAGGAGAAGTAACTAGTGCTAGTATTACAACTACTGTAGCTACTTCAAGTTTAGTGAACAATATTAGAAACTTTGAAACCAAAAATATTGCCATACTATTACCTTTTAGATTAAATAGAGTAAATGCAGATTCTGTATATGATGCTAAAAAGCAAATGCAAAGTGATCGTTTTTTAAGTACTTCATTAGATTTTTACTCAGGAGTTTTATTGGCTGTAGATTCTTTACAAAAGCTAGGCGTTTCTTTAAAGTTAGATGTGTATGATACCAAAAACCAATTAAGCGAAGTTTCTAATTTAGTACGTTCTAAAAATTTAGAAAATGCAGATGCAGTAATTGGGCCACTAATGCCTAAAAACTTTGAATACGTAGCTTCTCAGCTAGAAGAAAATAATGTTCCTGTAATTTCTCCTAATTTAAAAGATTTAAAATTATCAGAAAACGTTTTTCAATCGATGCCTTCTTCGGCATTATTAAAAACAAAAATGATTGATTTTGTAAAGTCTGATAGCACAAAAAGTCATGTAATTATTATTGCAGATGCTAAAAATGCTGCAACAAGTAATGGTTTAAAAAGAGTGTTTACTACAGCATCACAAATACATTCTAGAAAAGATAAAGACGGAAAAGATTCGTATTATGTATTAAAAGATGATATTGAAGGTAAACTAAAACCTGGAAAAAACATCATCTTTTTAGAAACCCAAAACTATACTTTTGTATCTAACGTTACTAGTATTTTAAACTCGTTAAACAGTGACGAGAATAAAATTGTGTTAGCCACAACAGATATGAATAGTGCTTTTGAAAATGATGAAATTTCTAACTACCACTTGTCTAACCTAAACTTTCATTTTCCTAGTGTTTCAAAAACCTATAACGAAGAGAATAGTAATGGTTTTGTTAAAGAATACAAGAAAAAATATGGTGATACACCAAACAAAACAGCAGTTAGAGGTTTTGATTTAATGCTAGATGTTGTTTTACGTCTTTCCGCTTCAGAAAGCATGTATAATTCGGTAAACGAGTTTCCGTTAACCGAGTATTTAGAAAACAAATTTGCTTACCATAAAAACCTATTTGGAGGATATTATAATAATACGGTTTACGTTGTAAAATATAAGGATTTACAAATAGTAGACGCGCAATAACATGTTTTTAAGAATCTTTCTTATTTGCATAAGTATACTTCCGCTTCAAAAAAAGGAGCCAAGTATAAATTGGAGTGCGTCTAATACACTTTCATGGACAGATTTTAAAGCAGCAGTAGAAACAGATTCAAAAGCTGTAGCAATTACTGCTTCTGGTATTACCTTTGGCTATTCTATAAAAAAAAGGAATGATGAAGTAGTGGGTTTTCATACTAAAATAGAAGCTCATTTTTATCCTAATAAATCCTGGGTTAAAATAGAACAAGCAGACAACCATATATTAGCACATGAGCAATTTCATTTTAATATTACAGAATTGTTTGCAAGAAAGTTTAGACAAAGAGTAGCACAATTACAAGTGTCTCCAAATGTAAGTGTAGCACTAGATACCATACATCAAGAAATAAATCAAGAGCTTGCAGATTACCAAGAACTGTATGATGCAGAAACCGATTATTCAAGAAATAAAAAGCTTCAATTGCAATGGCAAAACCATATTGAAGAAGAATTAGCCAAACTAGATAAATACAAATTATAAGTATGTTGCAGCCAGATAAAGAGTTTCTTATAAAATTAGCACATACAAAAATGCCTTTTGGTAAGTATGAAGGTAGGTATTTAATTGAGTTGCCAGAACACTATGTGGTATGGTATCACAATAAAGGCTTTCCTAAAGGAAAACTTGGCGAAATGCTAGAAACCGTTTACACCTTAAAACTAAATGGTTTAGAAAACTTAATACGAAACATACAAAAGAATTTTCCTGAAAAATAGTCTTGTATAAGTAACTACTATAAGTCTTTAGTTAACTAACCTTTTCTAAAAAAAAACTAGTTGTTTATAGTTTGTAAATGCTCTGTATGGTGCGTTGTTGTTTTTTTGTATTTAGGGTAAAGTGTTTTAAAGAATTTTCAAGGTATAATTTTGTGTAATGCACAGTTCTTTTTTCAGTATATACCATTTTACTATTCGTTTTTATTGTTCAATCATGTTGGTCTGTTGTATTTATAGCAAGCGTTAACCTAATTTAGTTTGATTTTTTTATAATTACAGTCTAAATATTAACAAAAACGAGGTGTTAATTCCTCTAAAAATAAACACCCAAACACTTAAACTTTCAAACTTAAAATTGTAAATTTGCTCGCGTTTAACACCGCAATATGACAACTACAACAAAATACATATTTGTAACAGGAGGAGTAACATCTTCGCTTGGAAAAGGCATTATAGCTGCATCATTAGCTAAACTCTTACAAGTACAAGGTTACAGAACTACAATTCAAAAATTAGATCCTTACATCAACGTAGATCCAGGAACATTAAATCCGTATGAACATGGCGAATGTTATGTTACTGATGATGGAGCAGAAACCGATTTAGATTTAGGACACTACGAGCGTTTTTTAAACGTACCTACTAGTCAAGCAAATAATGTTACTACAGGTCGTATTTACCAAAGTGTAATAGAAAAAGAACGTAGAGGTGAGTTTTTAGGTAAAACCGTTCAAGTAATTCCGCATATTACAGACGAAATTAAAAACAGAATTCAAATTCTTGGTAATTCTGGTGATTTTGATGTTGTAATTACCGAAATAGGAGGAACTGTAGGTGATATAGAATCACTACCTTATGTAGAAGCTGTACGTCAACTTAAATGGGATTTAGGAGATAATAACGCCATCGTTATTCATTTAACATTAGTGCCATTTTTATCTGCTGCAGGTGAATTAAAAACAAAACCAACACAACACAGTGTAAAAACGCTGATGGAAAGTGGTGTAATGGCAGACATTTTAGTTTGCAGAACAGAACACGAGCTACCAACAGATTTACGTAGTAAATTAGCAAAGTTTTGTAACGTTAGAGAAGAAGCTGTAATACAATCTATTGATGCTTCTACTATTTATGATGTGCCAAACCTTATGCTAGAGCAAGGCTTAGATAAAGTAGTCTTAAAAAAATTAGCTTTAGAAAACCATACTCCAGATTTAACGCAATGGAATAAGTTTTTACAACGTCATAAAAACCCTAAAACCGAAGTAACTGTTGGTTTAATTGGTAAATATGTAGAGTTACAAGATTCGTATAAATCTATTTTAGAGGCCTTTATTCATGCAGGAGCAGAAAATGAAGTAAAAGTAAATATAGAGTCTATACATTCTGAGTATTTAAAAGAAGATAATGTAAAAATGAAACTTTCGCATCTAGATGGTGTGTTAGTAGCTCCAGGTTTTGGAGAGCGTGGTATAGATGGTAAAATAGCTGCAGTTAAATTTGTACGTGAAAATAATATACCATTTTTTGGTATTTGTTTAGGTATGCAAATGGCAGTTATTGAATTTGCTAGAAATGTACTAAAATTAGAAGATGCTAATTCCTTTGAAATGGATGAAACTTGTAAACATCCTGTTATTAGCTTAATGGAAGAACAAAAAACCATTACAGATAAAGGAGGAACTATGCGTTTAGGAGCTTGGGATTGTAACCTTAAAAAAGACAGTATTGTTGCTAATGTGTACAAAACCGAAGCGATTAAAGAAAGACATAGACATCGTTATGAGTTTAATAGCGAATATAAAGATCAGATAGAAGCAGCAGGAATGCTAGCAACAGGATTAAACCCAGAAACTAATTTGGTAGAAATTGTTGAAATACCAGAACACCCTTGGTTTGTTGGTGTGCAATATCATCCAGAATATAAAAGTACCGTTTCTAATCCGCATCCTTTATTTGTAGCATTTATAAAAGCTGCATTAAAGCATAAAAAAAGTAAGTAAAGTGTCACTATGGCACAAAAGTAAGATTGGATTGCTTTTTGAGTAATCTGCTTTCTAGTCTAGAAAAGTTTTTAACACCTTCTAGGCTTAATTAATTAAATATGGAAGAAAAAAAATTAGACCTTAATTCAATAATAGGATTCATCCTAATATTCGGGATTTTAGTGTACATGATGTACACCAACCAACCAACACCAGAAGAACTTGAAGCGCAAGAAAAAGCAAAACAAGAACAGGTGGAAGCTACAAAAGAAGTAGAAAACCAAGAAAGTACTTTGGTAACAACTGCAGAAGATTACTCAGTAACTTCTACAACAGATTCTTTACAATTAGTAGCTTTAAAAAATAAACTAGGTGCTTTTGCTTATGCATCTACTTTACCTTCTGCAACCAATAAAGAAACAGTAGTAGAAACCGAAAAGTTTTCTTTAAAGTTTAGTAATAAAGGTGGTTATCTTAGTGAGGTTAAATTAAAAGAGTTTGTTGATTATGACTCTATTCCTATTTATTTAATTAAAGAAGGAAATACTAATTTTAATATTAGTTTTAATACAGCAGACAATAGAAACTTAAATACACAAGATTTATTTTTTGAGCCTAGTGTAACTAAAAATGGAGAAAACACAATAGTTTCTATGAAACTTAAAGTTTCTCCTACACAATTTTTAGAGTACAGATATGAATTAAAACCTAACGATTATATGGTAGATTTTACCATAAAATCACAAGGGTTAAGCTCTGTAGTTAACGGTTCGCAAGCAATTAATTTAGACTGGAAACTAAAAACGTTTAGACACGATAAAAGTATCTCTTATGAAAATAGATATACGCGATTAACCTACCAACATGAAGAGGATAAAATTGATAAATTAAGTCCTTCAGGTGATGATGATGACGCTATAGAAGATGTAAGCTGGTTATCGTACAGACAACACTTTTTTAGTTCTATATTAGTATCAGAGAACCCTTTGAAAAAAGTAGATATTACATCTAAAAATTTAGTTTTAGACGAAGAAATAGATACGGTTTCTACAAAAATATTTACTTCAAGAATACCATTAGAACTTCAAGCAGGTGAGTTTAGCCAACCATTAAAGTTTTATTTTGGTCCAACAGATAATAATACATTAAAAAAATACGATATTGGTTTAGAAGACAGTATTCCTTTTGGATGGGGAATTTTTGGATGGATAAATCGTTTCTTATTTATTCCATTATTCTCTATGCTAAGTTCGTTTTTACCATACGGAATAGCAATTGTAGTAATGACTGTATTAATTAAATTACTATTATCTTTTGTACAGTACAAGCAATTTTTATCGCAAGCAAAGCTTAAAATTATTAAGCCTGAGTTAGATGCTATAAAAGAAAAGTACAAAGACAATAAAATGAAAATTCAACAGGAAACTATGGCCTTGCAAACTAAAGCAGGTGCTAGTCCATTAAGTGGATGTTTACCAGCTTTAATACAGCTTCCTGTGTTTTATGCTTTATTTCAATTTTTCCCTTCGGCTTTTGATTTAAGACAAAAAAGTTTCCTTTGGGCAGATGATTTATCGTCTTATGATGTAATTGCAGAACTTCCTTTTCATATTCCTTTTTATGGAGATCACGTAAGTTTGTTTCCAATATTAGCATCTATAGCAATTTTCTTCTACATGAAAATGACTACAGGACAACAAATGGCTACGCAACCTACGCAAGAAGGTATGCCTGATATGGCAAAAATGATGAAGTATATGATTTACTTTTCGCCATTAATGATGTTGTTTTTCTTTAATAACTATGCCTCAGGATTAAGTTTATATTACTTTATTTCTAATGTTATTAGTATTGGTATCATGTTAGTTATTAAAAACTATATTCTTGATGAAGAGAAAATACATGCTAAAATTCAAGAAAATAAAAAGAAGCCTAAAAAAGAAAATAAGTTCCAGAAGAAAATGGCTGAAATGATGGAGCAAGCTGAAAAACAAAAACAAGCACAACAAAAAAAGAAGTAATATTTCTTCTTATAAATTAAAAAGCTGCTATTTGTTTTTAAAACTTTGGCAGCTTTTTTGTTATTACAATTTGGGTTAATTAATTACGTTATTACATTATGAAAAATATAGTATTACTATTTGTTTTATTTCTACCATTTATGGCTTCTGCTCAAGAAGTTAATCAATTAGATGCAGAAGGTAAACGTCATGGTATATGGAAAAAGAATTATGAAAACACAGATGTTTTACGTTACCAAGGAGAGTTTTTTCATGGTAAAGAAATAGGTGTTTTTAAATTTTATAAAAATGTAAATGGTAAAGCTGTTTTAGCTGCCAATAAGCAATTCAATAAAGAAAATAATATTGCACAAGTTTCTTTTTATTCGTCAACAGGAAAGCTAATTAGTGAAGGACAAATGAATGGAAAATTGTTTATTGGTACTTGGATTTACTACCAGAACAAAACCAAAAATATTTTAAGTAAAGATACTTATAATGATCAAGGCGAATTGCATGGAGAACGTTTCGTGTATTATGACGATGGAGTTTTAGCGCAAACCGAAACCTACGTAAACGGAAAGCTTCATGGTCCTTCTGTATGGTACACTCAAAAAAGTGTTGTGGTAAAAGAGTACGTATATAATCAAGGCGAATTACATGGTCCAGCAACCTTTTATGATAAAAACGGAACGATCATTTTACAAGGACAATATAAAAACGATAAAAAGCATGGTGTCTGGAAATATTATGAAAACGGAAAGCTTGTAAAAGAAAAAGACTTTACTAGAAAAAGTAAAAATCCTTATAAAAATTAATTACAAACTGCTTTAAAATATAAAACTCCTTACCAAGGTAAGGAGTTTGTTTTAGGTAATCATTTTTTTATGAATAAGCTATTAATCAATCTAAATGAAAGGGGTACCTAAATTATGGTAGCTAAATTAAAATAATTTTAAAGACAGAAAAGGTTTTACATAACTTATTCGATGAAGTGCATGTTTTTTTAACAAAGCATTATATTTTTAACTGCTTTCCATATTTTTTATTTGTAATTTTGCACTTTAAAAAGGGAGCTTAAAAGCATGCATTCTAATGCATTTTTTTATAAATTACTTCTGTCCCCAAAATAAAAACAATAAATTGAGATGAAAAGAGTAATAGTAGGACTTTCAGGAGGAGTAGATTCAAGTGTTGCTGCATATTTATTAAAAGAGCAAGGCTATGAAGTTATTGGCTTATTTATGAAAAATTGGCACGATGATTCTGTAACCATTTCTGATGAATGTCCTTGGTTAGATGATAGTAATGACGCTATGCTTGTAGCAGATAAACTAGGAATCCCTTTTCAAACCGTAGACTTAAGCGAGCAATATAAAGAACGTATTGTAGACTATATGTTTAATGAATATGAAAAAGGAAGAACTCCTAATCCAGATGTACTTTGTAATAGAGAGATAAAGTTTGATGTATTCATGAAAATAGCCTTAGAGCTAGGTGCAGATTATGTTGCAACAGGACACTATTGCAGAAAAGGAACTATTGAAAAGAACGGAAAGGAAACCTATCAATTACTTGCAGGAGCAGATGATAATAAAGATCAATCTTATTTTTTATGTCAATTATCACAAGAACAATTGGCAAAAGCATTATTTCCTGTAGGCGAATTACAAAAACCAGAAGTTAGAAAAATAGCAGCTGAACAAGATTTAATTACTGCAGATAAAAAAGACTCTCAAGGGTTGTGTTTTATTGGTAAAGTACGTCTTCCAGAATTTTTACAACAACAATTAAAGCCTAAAGAAGGTGTTATTGTAGAAGTTCCAGAAAGCAATCAAGCTTATCATAAAACAACACCTGCTTTTTCTACTAAAAAAGAAGAATTGGCATACCTAGCAGAAAAATCAAATTACGCTTTAACAGATGGTAAGGTAGTAGGTAAACATCAAGGAGCACATTATTTTACTAAAGGACAACGTAAAGGGCTAGCTGTTGGTGGTACAATAGAACCCTTATTTGTTATAGATACAGATGTTACCGAAAATGTAATTTATACAGGACAAGGTAAAAATCATCCAGGTTTGTATAAAAAAGCACTTTTTGTAGCTAATGAAGAAGTACATTGGATTCGTGAAGACTTAGCATTACAAGTAGACCAAAGTATGGAAGTATCGGCAAGAATAAGATATCGTCAAGAATTACAAAAAGCTACCTTACACCAAGTTGATTTTGGTATGTATGTAGAGTTTGAAAAACCACAATCTGCAATACAAGAAGGACAATTTGTTGCTTGGTATCAAGACGAAGAACTTTTAGGTTCTGGAGTAATTTCATAGATAAAAATACTATATGTTTAAAGCCTTTTTTCAATAGAAGAAAGGCTTTTTTTATGGAAACATTTTAAAATAGAAACCTTTTGTGTCCTCTGTAAGTTTCTATTGGTAGAGTGTAATCAAATTCTTAAATTACCATTTTAAAACAGAAACTTTTTATGGCAAATAGAATCACAAAATTATTCAATATTCAATATCCAATCATTCAAGCAGGAATGATCTGGAATTCAGGATGGAAACTAGCATCTGCAGCAAGTAATGCTGGAATTTTAGGACTTATTGGTGCAGGAAGTATGTATCCTGATGTTTTACGTGAGCACATACAGAAATGTAAAAAAGCTACAGACAAGCCTTTTGGTGTTAACGTACCAATGTTATATCCTAACATTGAAGAAATCATGAATATTATTGTAGACGAAGGTGTAAAAATTGTATTCACTTCTGCAGGAAACCCTAAAACATGGACCAAATGGTTACAAGAAAAAGGAATTACTGTAGTGCACGTAGTGAGTAGTGTAAAATTTGCATTAAAAGCCCAAGATGCAGGTGTAGATGCTATAGTTGCCGAAGGTTTTGAAGCAGGAGGACATAATGGTAGAGATGAAACCACAACATTAACATTACTACCAATGGTTAAAGAGCAGTTACAAATACCACTAATTGCAGCAGGAGGTATTGCAACAGGACAAGCCATGTTAGCAGTTATGGTTTTAGGTGCAGATGCTGTACAAGTAGGAAGCAGATTTGTGGCTAGTGAAGAAAGCTCAGCACATCAAGCATTTAAAAAAATAGTAGTAGATGCTAAAGAAGGAGATACGCAACTTACTTTAAAAGAATTAGCTCCTGTACGCTTAGTAAAAAATAAATTCTATAACCAATTACAAGAATTATATAAAACAGCACCAACGCCAGAACAACTTAAAGAACTATTAGGTAGAGCAAGAGCAAAACGTGGTATGTTTGAAGGCGATTTAGAAGATGGAGAATTAGAAATTGGTCAAATAGCAGGACTTATACATGACATAAAACCAACAGCACAAATTGTAAAAGATATGATGCAAGAGTTTGAAGAAGCAAAGACAAAAGTTTCTAGTTTTTAATTTAACGTATTATTCGCATAACAACAACCGAAATATTACTTTTGCCAAATGGTTTTAAGTGATTACACTAAAGAATTTAAATATAACTGGAGGCTAGCAGCTCCAGTTATGCTTGGTATGCTAGGGCATACCTTTGTTCAGTTTATAGATAATATTATGGTTGGCCAATTAGGTACTGCAGAATTAGCTGCAGTTTCTCTTGGTAATAGCTTTATTTTTATTGCTATGTCTTTAGGTATTGGTTTTAGTACTGCAATTACGCCTTTAGTAGCAGAAGCAGATGCTGCTAATGATTTTAAACAAGGAAAGCTAGCCTTTAAACATGGCTTGTTTTTGTGTACTGTTTTAGGAATTTCACTTTTCTTTATGGTGTATTTTGCTAAACCACTTATGTACTTAATGCAACAGCCAGAAGAAGTGGTTGCCTTTGCTATTCCGTATTTAGATTTAGTAGCTTTTTCATTAATTCCTTTAATTATTTTTCAGGCTTTTAAACAGTTTAGTGATGGTTTGTCTATGACTAAATACCCAATGTATGCTACTATTTTAGCCAATGTTATCAATGTGGTTTTAAACTACTTGCTAATTTTCGGGAAGTTGGGCTTTCCAGAATTAGGTATTATTGGTGCAGCCTATGGTACACTAGCTTCACGTATAGTTATGGTACTTTATATTTGGTGGTTATTAAAAGGGAAAGAAAAATCTAAAAACTATGTAACTAATATCAAGTTTTTTGTGCTAGAACGTAGCATGTTAAAAAAACTAATAGGTTTAGGTGCACCAAGTGCTATGCAAATGTTTTTTGAAGTAGCTATTTTTACTGCTGCAATATGGTTAAGCGGTTTGTTAGGTAAAAATCCGCAGGCAGCAAACCAAATAGCCTTAAACTTGAGCTCTATGACCTTTATGGTAGCTATGGGTTTAAGTGTAGCATCTATGGTACGTGTTGGTAACCAAAAAGGATTACAAAATTATATAGAGCTACGTCGCATTGCGTTTTCATTGTTTTTATTAGGTACTATTTTTGCAACTTGCTTTGCATTGCTCTTTTTTGTATTTCATAGTGAGTTACCTAAATTATATGTAGATTTTGATGATGCAGAAAACCTTATAGATAATACAGAAGTAGTTGCTATAGCTTCTAAATTAATGCTTGCAGCAGCAGTTTTTCAAATAAGTGATAGTATTCAAGTAGTAGTTTTAGGAGCTTTACGTGGTTTACAAGACGTAAAAATTCCAACAATTATTACCTTTGTTTCTTATTGGTTAGTAGGTTTTCCTGTAAGTTGGTTTTTAGGTAAAGAAGAGGCTTATGCTAGCTTTGGTATTTGGTTAGGACTTCTAGCAGGACTAACAACAGCAGCCATTTTATTGTATATTCGCTTTAATTATTTGACTAAAAAATTAATTCATTCAAAACATGACGCTACCTAAATTTATTCTTGGTGACAATACAGATCATCCTAATGCTATTTTTGTTATACATACAGATTTTCCTAGATTTATTATTAATCTAGAAGATGATGAAGTAGAATGGTTTGAAGATTTTGACCAACATGACCAAAAAGAATTAGAACTAGAAACAGAAAATTTAATTAAAGAGGCTACTGCTTTTTACGATAGAGAAGTGGCTCGTTATGAAGAGTAATTGTGTTAAGGATTGCAATGAAAATCCTTTTTTATTTTTCATAAAAAAGATTGTAATGTAAAGCCTGACTTTTTGCTGTACTACAAGCTTTGTACTCAACTTGTTTGGGTGTCTAATTATATACAATACGCAAAAAGTAACACCCAAAAAATAAAAAATGATAGACCAACTTATACTAAACGATCAGGAGCTTTTCTTGTTTTTAAATAATTTAGGAACACCAACTTGGGACGCTTTTTGGTTGTTAATTACCAATAAGCTTACTTTTATTCCTTTATATGCCTTGTTGTTATTTTTTATTTATAAGAAATTTGGGCTGAAAACCCTTGCGTTTTCTGTACTTCTAATTGTGCTTATGGTAACTTTTACAGACCAAATTACCAACCTTTTTAAAGATGGTTTTCAACGAGCAAGACCTTGCAGACAAGAAGGCGTTATGGAAAAAATGCGTTTTATTGCAGTGCGCTGTGGTAAGTATGGTTTCTTTTCTGGGCATGCATCTAATACTATGGCAGCTGCAGTTTTTGCTGGTTTATTACTAAAACCGTATTACAAAAACCTTATTTTTATTTTACTTTTTTGGAGTGTTATAGTAGCGTATAGCAGGATTTATGTTGGTGTACATTATCCTTTAGATGTTGTTTGTGGTATGACCTTTGGCGCACTTTCTGGCTTTATGTTTTACAAAATATTACGCTACGTAATTAAGCGTTATGTTCTAGAAAAAAGCCATTAATGTATTGGTGTTGCTTGTACATTATAACTTAAAACACTACTGTACTAAACGGTACTTTTATATTTTTTTGTTCCACTGTTGTTTTATTTTGAGCACGAGTTCTTTTTTGTAAGAAAACTCCAAAATGATAATTACTTAGTATTTAGTAAACTACAATAGAAGTGGTTATTTGTTGCTTATATTGTTGTTTTTTTAATGTATAAGTACTAAAAAGTTCGTTAAAATTAAGTTAACTTAGCATAATTGCTAACACTTCTTTATGTGATTTTTATTGCTATTAAAGCAAATGTGTTTATTATTTGAGTCTTATGAAAGCGAATTTAAATCCTGTAACTATAGCTATAATAGCAATAAATAATGATAATGTTATTTATCAATTTAATGAAGGTGCCGAAAAACTATTAGGCTATTCTGCTTCTGAATTACTAGGGAAAAAAAAGTCTAATTTTTTTATTCTAGATGAAGAGTATGAAAAATTTAAAAAAGATATTGCTTCTAAGTACAAAATAAAAACTTCCGATTTCAATCCGTATAAAATATTAGCCCAAAATGATGATTATGATGCGCGTGAATGGACTATTGTTAAAAAAGATGGTACTAGATTTATAGCACACTCCACATTAATTCCTTTAAAAAGTGATAAGGGAGAAAATGTTGGTTTTATGCGAATATTAAAAAATATAACAGATCTAAAAAAAATAGAAAACGACCTGTTAAGAAAAAACCAAGTTTTAAATGCTGCAGAAAAAATTACCATGATGGGTAATTGGCAATGGGATACTGTTATAAATAAGGTCGAATGGTCTAGTAACTTATTTAATATTTTTGGAGTGGATCCTAAAGAAAATTTAAACTTCGAGACCTATTTTAGCTTTGTGCATCCTGAAGACAAGGAAAAAGTGAGTATATCTTTTGAGAAATCTATAAAAGATAAAAAGTTTTATGATCTTCTGCATCGTATTAAACTAAAAAGCGGAAAAACGAAAACCATACAATTACTTGGTGAAGTTGTTTTAGATGAAGATACTGGAGAAGTAATAGAACTAATAGGAACCTGTCAAGATGTTACAGAACAAAGAATGGCAGAGATTAAGTTTAGAGGTTTACTAGAGTCTGCTCCTGATGCTATGGTTATTGTAAATGATTTTGGAATTATTCAACTAATCAATAAGCAAGCCGAAAAATTATTTGGTTACACCTCTGAAGAATTAATTAATAAACCTGTAGAATTATTAATACCAAATAGATATAAGGATAAACATAGTACGCATCGTGATTTGTTTTTTAGTGCACCTATAGCTAGAAAAATGGGAGAGGGAAGAGAGCTTTATGGAATTAATAAAGCTGGAAAAGAAATACCTATACAAATAAGTTTAAGTCCGCTTAAAACCGAAGAAGGCTTACTAGTATCTGCAGCAATTAGAGATATTACTGTTCAAAAAAAGGCAGAAAATAAAATATTAGAAGCTAATGAAAGGTTAGAAGTTTTAGCCAATAAACTTACCGATCAAAATACACAATTAGCAGATTTTGCACAGATAACCTCTCATAATCTACGCGCTCCTGTGAGTAATTTAAATTCCTTAATGGGATTTTATAAAATGGCAGAAACCGAAGAAGAGAAAATTCTTGCCTTTGAAAAATTTGAAATTGTTATACATCATCTTACAGATACGCTAAATACTCTAATTGAAGCATTAAAAGCAAAAAATAGAACTTCAATACCTGTTGAAAAGCTTGATTTTAATGAAATTTTAAATAAAACAGTTCAAATTCTTTCTGGTCAAATAATTAGTACAAATACTAAAATAAGTAGTAATTTTGAGAATGTCACAAATATTAACTATAATAAGGCGTATTTAGAAAGTATTTTTCTTAATTTATTGAGTAATGCTATAAAATATAAATCTGAAGATAAGGATCCGGAAATTTACGTTTATTCCGTTTTAGAAGATGGAGCTGTAAAGCTTAAGTTTAAAGATAACGGTTTAGGTATTGATTTAGAGCGACATGGCCATAAGCTATTTGGTTTAAATAAAGTTTTTCATAGACATCCTGATGCAAACGGAGTAGGTTTGTTTATGACAAAAGTACAGATTGAATCTCTTGGAGGTACAATTACTGTTGAAAGTGAAGTTAATGTAGGTTCTACTTTCAGTGTTAATTTTAAAGAATAAGAATGAAGAAAAATTTTAATTTTTGTATTGTTGATGATGATGATATCTATCAATTTACTATAAAAAAAACTATACAATCTTTAAACTATGCAAAAAGTGTGCTTGCCTTTTCTGATGGTGAAGAAGCTTTGCAGTTTATGATGGATAATATTTCTAATGAAGAAGATCTTCCTGATATTATTTTATTAGACATAAATATGCCAATTATGGATGGGTTTCAGTTTATGGATGAATTCATAAAGATTAAACCTAAATTAAGTAAAAAAATAACCATTTATATGGCGTCTTCATCTGTAGATGAAACAGATATTAAAAAAGCGCATCAAATAAGTGAAATATCAGATTATATTATTAAGCCTATTAAACAAGGCAAAATAAAATCTATCATTGAGGTATATCTTAATGATAAAGAAGAAACAGAGTAAAATAAAAAACCTCACAAAGAATATACTTGTGAGGTTTTTTATTAGCCTTAAAATTTAGCTTTTGTTATCAGTAAAAACAAAATTAAAGTTTTTTATTTTTTAGTCAATACATAATAATTACACATAAGCCTACCATTATACTTTCTAGCATCTTTTGATGCTGTATTTAAATCATAGGTAGCAACTTTTTCAATTGTATATAAGCTACTCAACACAGCTTGATCATCTGGGTTTATTCCATTAGCTAACATACCAAAGGTGTTTTCTTTAGGAAAATGAAAAGTATCGTCTTTTTTAATTTCAGGTACTTTATTACCAAACTGCCATATCATTTCTGGAGCAACATAATTAAAACCATAAACTTGCATTTGTTTTGCAGATGCTTCTTTATATAAATTAAAAATAGGTTTATAATTACTACTCGTTAGTGCTTTGCTTAAAGGAGAAACGGTAAGTAAAACCGAAGCAAAGAAAAGTACTGTATATATAAAAACCTGTTGTAGGTTTTTCTTTTTTAATTGTATTATAATTGAAACACCAAGTGTTACTAAAATAGCAGAAGCTGCTAGGTACCAAAACCAGTAACCTGCTATGTTTTCTTTTAAAAATAGATAAGCAACTACAGGAAATATAATTCCTATACAACCTATAAGACCAAAGTTAAAATACACAGGAATGGTTTCTTTTTTATCTTTTAAGTCTTTAAATTTTCTAAGGATGTATTCTATATAAAAACCAATATTTATAGATAACGGAATTAATACAGGCATTAGGTATCGCGATTTCTTTTCTGGGATTATAGATAGTAAAATAACCGCTAGAATTGTCCATAAAAAAGAAAATCTATATGCTTTTTTATTGCTTACTTTATTTTTTAAATAAGGATATAATAAACTAATAAAAGCAGGAATTGTCCATAAACCACTTTGTGTAAAAAAGCTCCAATAGTAGTAAAAAGGTCTTACGTTATAGCTAGACCAATTGCCTGTTTCTTTTTTAGTGATAGCTTCAAATGTAGCAGGATCTTGTAAGCGTACATATATAAACCACCAAGAGCCAATAGATAAAGCAAGTAGTAAAATACTAAAATAAGAAAATGCTTTTCTTTTAAAATTACTGTATTTGTAGGTTATACCAAAAGCAATTAAAAAAGGAAGCATTAATGCGTACATAGATACAGGTCCTTTGCACATAAAAGATAAACCAATAAATACACCTGCAAGTATGGTGTTTTTCCAGTAGTTTTTTTCTTTAGTAAATAGTAAGAATAAATGGTAAATGGCTATTAGCATAAAGCCATGCGTAAAAATATCCCAAGGTGCTTCAATAATTATTCCTATTACATAAAAAGAGCTTACTGTAATTAGTGCATTAATTAAAGAATGCGTTTTGCTTTTAAGTGTTAATTGCGAAAGTTTATAAATAAAGCTACCAATAAGCATAACCATAAGTACAGCAGGAAAACGCAAACCAAAAACACTTTTAATTCCAAAAACAAAGCTAGAAATAGCGGCTAGCCATGTTGGTAGAGGTGGTTTTTGATAACGAGCTTCTCCATTCATGGTAGTTAATAACCAATGGTTATCTTGCACCATTTCACGCGCAGTAATAAAGTTACGCGCTTCCATAATAGAAACAGGAATAGCATCTAAATTTGGTAAAAGCATGAAAGCAACCAAAATACAAATGCTAATTATTGGGTGTTTTTCAAGTGTTTTTAGCATGGTCTTTTTTTAATAATATTAAATTTCGGCTGTAAATAATAGCACCTAAAACATGACCTATAAATAAAACAGGATCTTTTCTAATAATCGCGTAAATTAAAATTAAGGAAGAACCAATTAAGCTTAAAAGCCAAAAACCGAATGGTAATGAAGATTCTTTTTGTTTCTCAGAATATAACCATTGAAACACAAAGCGCAAGGTGAAAACTATTTGCGATACAATACCTAAAAGCAATAACCAAAACGGAATAGCATCGTTTTTAAATAAACGTTCTACATCTATGGTGTTATTATTAAAATAAAAAATAGAAATAAAAACAGGAACAAAAAGTAAGAACCAACGAAAAGCTTTAGGAAATTTTTGCCATTGGTTTTGTAGTTGTAAATTTCTTATATAAATAAAATAGGTAAGTCCTTGCCCAAGCATAATGGCAAAGTCGTCACGTAAATAACCATATACAAATAGTAAAAAAGAGGCAAATAGGCTAAGTGTCCAAAATAAGGTTGGTGTAATTACCTTTTTTTGTTTTTCACTAGTTATCCATTGTATAATTAGTCTGGATGAAAATAATATTTGTGCAGCAAACCCAATACTATATATTATCCAATTACTCATTATCCTTGTTTTGAAACGGTGTAATTAATGTATTTTTTCTTCATCCATAAATAAGCAAAACAATCTGCTAAAGGACCAAGTAATCTATTCCACACACCAAATTTTGCTTGACCAGCAATTCTAGGAAAATGTTGAACCGGAATTTGTATTATTTTACCTTCTTGTAATAATATCATAGCAGGTAAAAATCGGTGTAAACCTCTAAACATTGGTATGCGTTGGGCATATTCGGTTTTTATAACCTTTAAAGGGCAACCAGTATCATCCATACCATCATGAGTAAAACTTCTTCTAATTCCGTTTGCTATTTTAGAAGACATGTTTTTTACCAGACTATCTTTACGGTTAGCGCGTACACCTGTAACTAAATCATAAGTGCCAATATGTTCTAAAAGCAAATTAAAATCTTCTGGTGCAGTTTGTAAATCACTATCTATATAACCAACTAGCTCTGTGTTAGTATAATCAAAACCAGCTTTAATAGCAGCACTTAAGCCTCGATTTTCTTTAAAAGAAATAAAAGAAAATTCGGTGTTTCTGTTGCAAATGGTTTCAATAATCTCTTGACTTTTGTCTTTAGAGCCATCATTAACAAATAGAATTTTTGTAGGTTTTATAGCAATTTTGGTATAGGCGAGTAATTCTTTTTCTACGCGTAATAAATTATCTTCTTCATTATAAACAGGAACAACTATGGTAAATACAAAATTCATATCATGGAAACTTATTAGTGCAAATGTATTCTTTTTTTGTCAATAGAAATTCTTTGTAAAAAAAAATCTGTTTCTTTGTAGTATAATACTTTTATATGAAAATTTTAATAACAGGAGCAGCAGGTTTTATCGGCTCACATACAGCAGAACGTTTAAAGGATCTAGGACATGAAGTTATTGGTGTAGATAATTTTTCGCCATACTACAGTTTAGAACTAAAAAGGTTAAATGAAAAAGCCCTTGCAGAAAAAGGTATTACAATAATAAATAAAGATTTACGTGAAACGGATTTAGCAGAAGTTTTACCAAAAGACATTAACTATATCTTTCATTACGCAGCACAACCAGGAATATCTAAAACATCTACGTTTGAAGATTATTTTAGTAACAATATAATTGCAACTAAAAACCTGATAGATTATGCACTTACTTTAACTGATTTAGAGTTGTTTGTAAATATAGGAACTTCTTCTATTTACGGATTAGAAGCTACTTTTCCTGAAGATGTAGCACCAAAACCAGCTTCGCATTACGGAGTTACTAAATTAACAGCAGAGCAGTTAGTGCTTCAAAAAAGTAGAGAAAAAGTGTTTAAAGCATGTTCTTTGCGTTTGTACTCTGTAATTGGACCTCGTGAAAGACCAGAAAAAATGTACACCAAGTTAATTGCTTGTGCGTATAAAGAAGATGCTTTTCCTTTATACAGTGGTAGTGCTAGTCACTTGCGTAGCTTTACCTATGTTGGTGATATTGTAGATGGTGTTGTAGCTGTTGTTAGCAAGGAAGAAAAAGTAGATGGCGAAATTATTAATCTTGGTACAGAAGTAGAACATACTACACAAGAAGGTATTGAAGCTGTTGAAAAAGTAATAGGAAAATCTATCAAGATAGATCATGTTGAAGCTAGAGTAGGAGACCAATTACGTACAAAAGCAAATATAGAAAAGGCAAAAACCTTATTAAATTACAATCCGCAAACTACTTTGTTAGAAGGTGTAGAAGCACAAGTAAATTGGTATAAAGAGAATTTTTTATAGGCTTTAGTATACAAAACAAACTACTATATAAAGGTTTTACCTTTTAAAAAATAAAAAAGCACAGTGTAATGACTGTGCTTTTTTTATTTAAAATGTAATAATAGCGTTTAAGGCTAATTTGCAATGGTGTTAGTGTCTAAGTTCATTATTAAACCATAAGCTAATTGCAGTAAATCTTCTTTTTCTTTTAAGGATAATGTAATTGGTAGTTGTGCCAAACCAATTAAACGACGCATTATTTCAATACCTGTAACTTGTTCTAAAAGTGTAGTGTTTATGGTATTTGGGTAGTTTTTTTCAATAATGGCAAGAGCACTTTTATTCTGTAATATTAATATAGAATGCGCAGCAAGAACACCAAGATCAAATTCTTTAAAGCCTAAAAAACTAAACTCAGGATCAATACTATAAATTTGATTGTTTTTTGTCATCCAGCTACCAGGATAAAAGTCACCATGTATTAAGGTAGTTCCGTCAGATAGATACAGACTTCCTATTTCTTTGATTTTCTGTTTAAGTGCTGCGTCTTTTTTATAAGGTAACGAAAGTGTTTGTAATCCTTCTTGTATTTCATTTAACGAAAAACCGTTGTTTTCTATAAAAGGAAGTTCAAAAATATGCTGGTAATTTAATACACGTAATTCTTTGTTTTTAGGGTAATTGCTAGTTACTTTTGAATTGTGAATATTAGCAACTATACCAACAAGTAACTCTATTTGTTGTGGTGTTATTGTATGGGTTTGGTACAAGTATGTCATGTCTTCACAATGACCTAAATCTTCTAAAAGGAGCAGGTGGTTTTTGGCATTATATTTTAAAACCTTAGGAAAATGTTGGCACAGTAAGCTATTGTTTGCAATGGTTTTATAAAACTGATATTCTACATCAATACGTTGTATTGGTGCTTCAATATCCTTGTATTTTTGAACAAAAGGACGTGATTGTTTTACAATAAAAGAACGCATATTGGTTTCAATACGCAAAACCACATTCATATTACCTTCTCCTGGTTTGGTAACATTTGTTATGTGTTCATTAGTAGTTTTAAAAAAGTCAATTTCTTGTAATAATTTTTGAATATCCTCCTTAGGAGTTTGCAAGTCAATAAACATAAAAGCTTGTGGTTAAAGGTTTTTTAAAGTATTCCAAAAATGAGTTTTCATTGTATGTACATCTATTTTAGTATGTATACCAATGGTACGTTGTGTATTTTCAGGAGGTGTTAAAAAATATTGTATAGTAGTTAATTCAGGATGCGCTAAGGCTTCAATAATAGCTACATCCCACATAATCCATTTTTCTTTTTCAGGATCTTCTTTAGTCCACCAACGCGTATACGTTTCCCATCTATTTACTAAATAATTAGCAATCCCTTTTTTGTTTTTTAAATGGCTATCTACTTCTTGTTTTGTAAATACTAAATGCTGACTGGTAGTCGCTGTCATGACATTTAGATCCAAGTTTTTGGTGTTCAGTAAAACTTCTACAGCAATAGCATCATTGCCAGAATTGAATTCTTTTTTATTATACACATTGGTATCTGGAGTGTGCCAAAAGCCAAGATAATGTACTTTTATTTTAGAAAGTATAGAAGGATCTTCTAAAATAGCAGAAGCTACATTTGTGCATGAGCCTAAAATAACCACATGTAACTTTTGATTGTTTTTCATTTTATGAGCTGTCTCAATGATATATCGAGAAGCTTCAGAAGGCATTGGTTTGCCATATTCTTTTAAAGGCATATTACTTCCTAAAGGAAGGGCAATTCCTTTAACATGCATCAATTCTATAATCTCTTCATTAATTTTTTGGCTTTCAAGTACTGTGTTTTCAGAAGCTAATGGAGAGGTGTGAAATTGTGCTGAATTTATTGCTAGTAGGTTAAAGGTAGGTTCTAAAATAGCACTAACAATAGCATATAAATCATCTACTTCATTAGCAGTATCTGCATCAATAATTAAATTTAATTTGTTAGTATCTTGTGCTTGTATAGAAAGAAAACAAAAAAGCAAAAGAACAGGTAATAAATAAAATCTAGCTTTTTTTGTGCGTCTGTTTAGGTTTAAATACTTGTAAAAATTCATAAAAAGGTCGTATTGCTTTTATGTTGTTGCTTCATTAAAAGGGATGTGTCTTTAGCTAGCAATATACTATATACTACTTGTAGTTACTATCTGTAAAATTGGTAGTAAAAGCACATTAGGAGTATGAGTCGTAAAAACTACAGTATATTACTAATTAAGGGGTGTTTTTTTATAAAAACTACTGCTTGAAGGTAAATAGAAGTTTTAAACCTGTAGTAAGTGGTTTTATTTTAAGGCCAATAAGTAATCTGCAGCAGCAAAAGGAGTGGTTTTATTTTCCTCAATAAGTTGTAATTGATTTTTGAGTTCTTTTTTTATCTTTTCATTGTTGAAGAAATTCGATTTCAAACGCATTTCAATAGTTTGAATGAGCCAAAACTTATTTTGTTCGTTTCGGTTGTGCTTTAAGTAGTTGTTTTTGGTAGTAATTTTAATATAGTCTTGAATTATTTGCCAAATAGTATCAATTCCTTGGTTGTGTAAAGCACTGCATAAAGTAACTTTGGGTTTCCAAGCAGAATCTTTTTCAGGATAGAGGTGTAGTGCTCTGTTAAATTCTACTTTAGCAAGCTTTGCACTTTTGGCATTTTCACCATCTGCTTTATTAATAGCAATAGCATCTGCCATTTCAATAATACCTCGTTTTATACCTTGTAACTCATCTCCAGCACCTGCAAGTTTTAATAGTAAAAAGAAATCTACCATACTGTGTACAGCAGTTTCGCTTTGGCCAACACCAACCGTTTCAATAATAATAGTGTCAAAACCAGCGGCTTCACAAAGAATAATAGTTTCGCGTGTTTTTCTAGCAACACCACCAAGAGATTCACCAGAAGGAGAGGGTCTTATAAAAGCGTTTTTGTCTTTTACCAAGTCTTCCATTCTCGTTTTGTCTCCAAGAATACTTCCTTTGGTTAGTGAGCTACTTGGGTCAATTGCTAATACAGCAACTTTTTTTCCTTGTCCAGTTAAATAAGATCCAAAGGCTTCAATAAAGGTGCTTTTGCCAACACCAGGAACTCCTGTAATACCAACGCGAATAGATTTATTAGCATGTGGTAAACAGGCTTTAATTATAGTGTTAGCTTTCTTTAAATGTGCTGTGTTTTTACTCTCTACTAAAGTAATTGCTCTACTTAATGCGGTAATGTTTCCGTTTAAAATTTGCGAAACTAAATCTGCAGCACTAGGTTGTGCTTTTCGTTTTTGTTTAATTTTTTGAATAGAAGAAATGTTGGTAATTTCACTAGCTGAAACTCCTTCTTGTTCTTTTAATGCAGATTTTTTTTGTTTGGTCACGAACTTGTTATTTTAAAACGCTAAACTTAAATGCTGTAGAAGTTCTATAAATGTATAACTAATTATTAAAAGGACATATCAAAACTGCTACAGAATACTTATTTCAATGGTACCACAACCATGGTGTCATCCCAAGCCATTGTTAAAGATAGGTTGTCTGTAGAATTATCAAATCCAATAGTAAACTGTTCCACAGTAGTGTCTATCTTTTTTACAGGAACGCTAATGTTAACCACGTCAAATTCAGGAACACGCATAGGATTCATTTCCATATCTACTCCCCAAGGATATTGTTTAGAATTAAACATCACATTCCAAGTAGAGTCATGAGGTATGGTCCAAACTGTATATTTTCCTGCAGGAAGAGAATCTTTACCAATTCTTAAAGATTTATTGGTTTCAAAGGTAGTCGCTTCATTGGCTCCTGTACGCCAAACTTGATCATAAGGTACTAGTGCGCCAAAAATTTCACGATCTCTTTTAGATGGTCGGTTGTAAAATACACGTAGTTTAATATCTTCTACCTGAAAACTTACTGTCTTTTCAGGGCTTAATTTTTCGCTAAATAAACCATCGTTTTTATATGAATATATAGAAATTGCAACTAAAGCAATAGTTAATATCCCTATAAGCCACTTTAAAAACCTATTCATTTTTTTTCTGTTTTTTTTATATCTAAATTTAAAAATGTAAAGATACTTTAAACTAAGCATCTTTAATAATGTTGCACAAAAATCTTACCAAGATTTTAAAAAAAAATAACCTTTTTTGCAACACTATTTTTTTTTCATCGTCTTTAAAGTGAACGAACCAAAAACCAAAACGAAAAAGCGTGTTTCAAACCGATATAATTGAAAAATGCAAACAAAACAACCGACTAGCACAAATGCAGTTGTACAACCAGTATTGCAATGGTATGTATATTGTTGCTAATCGATTTGTTAAGGATGCAGCAGAAGCAGAAGATGTAGTACAAGAAGCTTTTATTAAAGCATTTCAAAAACTACATCAATATAAAGGGGAAGTTACTTTTGGTGCTTGGTTAAAACGAATTGTTGTTAATAAAAGTATCGATTATTTAAAATCTAAAAAGCAACAAGTAGTTGCATTAGAAGAAGTGCACTTAAAAGTAGTTGATGCTGCTAATGATGACAAGTGGTTAGTAGATGAAAAAATAACATGTTTAGAAGTTAAAAATGCAATAAACACATTACCAGAAAAATACAAGTATGTAGTGATGCTTTTTTTAATGGAAGGCTATGATCATCAAGAGATTTCAGAAATTTTAAATATTACTCAAGTTGCATCTAGAACGCAATTATCTAGAGGGAAACAAAAATTGCAAGAATTATTAAAACATAGAAAAAATGGCACAAGACATTAGAGATTTATTAAAACAAGATTTGCAAGAGCAAAATAAAAAAATGCCAGAAAATCATGAAGCTAGATTTCTTGATAAGCTTAACAAAGCATTGCCAGAAAAGCAAAAACCAAGATTTAATTGGTTGCAGATTGCTGCAAGTATAGCTTTGTTTGTAGGTTTAAGTTTTGGTACCTACACCTATTTTAATTCTCCTGTAATACCTAAAGATAATAGTAAAAATACAGTGGTTAATACCAAAACATTAGGAGATGTTTCACCAGATTTAAAAAAGGTAGAAGATTATTATTTAGCGAATATTAATCTAGAACTTTCTAAAGTTAAACTTACTCCAGAAAATAAAGAAATGTTTGATGGTTATATACAACGCTTAGAAGATTTAAAGAAGGAATACAGTAAGCTATCTGTAGAGCTAACGCAAATTGGGCCCAATGAGCAAACCGTTAATGCACTTATAGATAATTTAAAATTTAGGTTAAACTTATTACACCGTTTAAAAGAACAATTAAAAACATTAAGTACACTTGAATCTAAAAATCAAGAGGTCATTTAAAAAAAATACTAAAATGAAAAATTTAAAAATAACAATACTCCTGCTTTTTGTTACCATTAGTAGTATGGCACAACAAAAATTAGAAAAAATATCACAATCTATAAATGTGGATAATGACGTTGAGCTGGTATTAAATACAAGTTACACTAATATAGAGGTGGAAACATGGAACAAAGATATTGTTGAAATTGAAGCTTCTATAGAAAGTGATATTTTATCTAAAGAAGAACTACAGAAAATGTATGATGCTTGGCAAGTACAAGTAGAAACTTCTAAATCATTAATTTCTATTATAACAGAAGATGCTTCGCACGCATGGAATGAAGAAAGTATAGCTGTTTTTGATGATAACGCATTAGATGCGCTTAAAGAATTAGAATTTAAATTAGCAGATTTACCTGTAATGCCTTTGGTTGAAAATTTAATGGAATCTTTAAATATGCAAGACATGCCAAAAATGCCTAATCTTCCTAATTTGCCAGATGGAATGAATACTTCAAATTTTGATTATGAAAAATATCAAGAAGAAGGAGAGGCTTATTTAGAAAAATGGAGCAAAGAATATGAAGAGAAATATGGCAAGGAATATTCGGATAAAATGGAAAATTGGGCTAAGAATTTTGAAGAAAAAGACTGGAAAGAATATGAAAAGAAAATGGAAGCTTGGGGAGAAAATTTCGGCAATAATTTTGAAGAGAATTTTGGGAAAGAATTTGAAAAAAGAATGGAAAAATGGGGTGAAGATTTAGAAAGATCAATAGAAGAAAGTGACTTTGAAGAAAATATGGAAGCATGGGGAGAAGCATTTGGTAAACGTATTGAGGCTTCTTTAGAAAGAGCTTTTGGTGAAGAAAATAACCATAAGGATACTTCGGATGATTTATTGTCTATTTCTAAAAAATCAAACCTTAAAGTCAAAAAGACCATTAAAATTAAAATGCCAAAAAAAGGAAAACTAAAAATGAATGTAAGACATGGCGAATTAATTTTAGCAACTACTATTCATAATGTTAAAGCAGATATTTCACATTCTAATTTTACAGCAAACACCATTGATGGAAGCAATTCTTCCATCAATGTGTCTTATTCTCCAGTAAAAATTAACAACTGGATGGCTGGAGAATTGCAACTTAATTATGTAGATCATGCTAGAGTAGAAAAGGCTAAAAGTCTAATTTTAAGTGCAAATTCATCTAACGTATCTATTAAAAATATAGAAAGTAATGCCATGATTGATGGAAGTTTTGGGGATTTGGTTATTGGAAATATCTCTAATGATTTTAAAAATATAAATCTTGTTCTTGAAAATAGTGAAGCTAATGTAAAATTGCCTCAAGGGGATTATAACTTGTTTTATAAAGGCACAAAATCTTTATATAATAATGAAAGTGCATCTAGTAAAACAATAAGTAGTGATAGCAATAAAACCATTGTTATTAATGCAAAATATAGTAATGTTATTGTCAAAAAATAAACCTTTAAATTGGACTTGATTTTTATTAAAAATATTATTCATTTATACGTACTTTTGAAAACACATAGTTTTGTATAAAATGCATTCTGAAGAATTTCTCCTATTTCTAAATAATATTTCAAAGCAACCACTTCGTGTATTGCGTTCCTCTTTTTCAGATTCTGAATATATTCCTATAGATCTAAGTGAAAATAATTCCGACTTACAAAATTTTAATACTGCCTCTTCGCAAGCATGGCAAGAATATATAAATAGCTACCTTAAAAAGCATCAAAAAAAAGTAGCTTTTGGAGGGTATTTAGAACAGCGAAATATTTATAAACGCAGCGAGTATTTTAATCAGAAAAATATAGAAGAAGAGCGAAATATACATTTAGGGCTTGATTTATGGATAGCAGCAGGAACTAAAATATATACTCCTTTAGATGCAACAGTACATAGCTTTAAAAACAATACCAATTTTGGTGATTATGGACCAACCATAATTTTAAAACATAGAATTAAAGGAGAAGAATTTTTTACCCTTTATGGGCATTTAAGTACAGCATCTATACAACAATTGCAAGTAAGACAGACTTTTAAAGCAGGAGAGGATATTGCAACTTTAGGAGATGCTTCTGTTAATGGAGATTATGCACCGCATCTACACTTTCAAATTATTAGAGATTTACAAAATAATGTAGGCGATTATCCTGGTGTTTGTAGCAAAAAAAATCTGGACAGATTGAAAACAAACTGCCCAGATCCTAATACTTTGCTGAAGCTTAATTCTGGATTAATACTTTAAATCTAGCAATTTCATTTTGCGTAGAGGTAATAGTCACAAAATATAAAGCTTCTTCTAAATGCTTTATAGGAATAGCTATTTGATTGCCTTCCATATGCTTGTTTTTAATTTGTTGTATAAGTTTACCATCTAGTGTGTGTATTTTTATGTCTTTAATATTAGAAACGGTATTCGTTTTTATATACATCACATCACTTACAGGGTTTGGAAATACTGAAATATTGGTGTTAAAAGTGTTTTCTTCTGTAGCAAGTGTAGCTAATATAATGTCATTTGCTGTTCCTAAAATATCTTGACCACTAGTGTTTCCTACTCCAGTACCATTAGGGTTTCCGTTAGATGCTATGTCATGAGTAATCATTATGTTTTCTGCAGTTCCAACCACTTCAAAAATAACAGTAAATACAGTGGTAGTTCCTGTTACGTCATTGGTTAAAGAACCAGCAGAATATTTTATTACTCCAGGTTCAGAAGTAATAGTTTGTATTGCATCTAAATCAGTATTATCAGGTGTAAAACTGTTTAATTGTATAGCAGAAGTATTGTAGTTTAAATATACTTGTACCACTCTGTAAGGTGTCGTTCCTGCAACAGCTTGAAGTGTATAAGAAAAAGTTTCACCAACCTCTAAAGGAGGAACAGCATCTACATTTGCAACTACGTCAACGGTTTGTGAAAATGAGTTGAAGGAGCAAATAAATAATCCTAGTATGAATACTATTTTTTGTTTGAGTTTTAGAATGTTTTTCATAATTATAGTTTTAATCGTTTTGTGTTTCACCAGATAGTCCATAGTTACCAGCAACTATCGCATAGTCTAAAAAGTTGATAGTTAAATTATTATCAAAATCGGCACGACTGTCGTAGCCCGTTTGTGAAGAATTTAATCCGTAAGTGCTAGCTAATATACCATAGTCTAAAAAGGTAACCGTGTTATCGTTATTAACATCTCCAGCTAACAAGGTGTTTACTGTTTCTGTTTGATTTCCTGTTAAACTTACATTTAAAAGACCTTGTAAATACATAGGGTGTTTTACTAATACTTTATAATTCCCAGGCAGAATTTCTGTGCCTAAAATTAGTGCTCCAACAGGATTAGCTGTAGCATTTAAACTGTAGGCAGGATTTACTAAGTCATTTTCATCATAAATAATAACCGTATAATTACCTGTATAATCTGTTCTTCCTTGTAGCGAAACATTTAAGTGTAAGCTATAAGTAGATTTTACTGTTATAGTTTGATCGCAGGAAGCAGATACGTTTCCGTAAGCATCTGTAGTAGTCCAAGTTATAATGGTATCTCCTAAAGGATATGGATCTGTAAGTAATAAAGCATCGTCTCGAACACCTGTATATGTAATTATTCCTGTACAATTTTCTGTAGCTGTAGGTTCTATAATGGTTATAGAAGCCTCTGTTGTGCCATTTGGTATGGCTTCAACAATATCTGTAGGACAAGTTATTACAGGAATCTCATCATCCGTTACTGTAATGGTCTGTTCGCAAGTAACAGAATCATTACCAGAAGCATCTGTAGCAGTCCACGTAATGGTTGTAACACCAACAGGATAAGGAGCTGTTAATAATAAAGCATCATCACGAACACCAAAATAGGTAATTCCTGCCGAACAATTATCGGTTGCTGTTGGTTCTATAATTGTTATAATAGCATCACAATAACCAGAGTCTGCTGTTTGCGTTATGTTTTCCGGACATGTAATTACAGGTACTTCATCTTCTGTAATAGTTACGGTCTGCTCACAAGTAACGGAATCATTACCAGAAGCATCTGTAGCAGTCCAAGTAATGGTTGTAACACCAATAGGATAAGGATCTGTTATTAATAAGGCATCATCACGAACACCAGAATAGGTAATTCCTGTAGAGCAATTATCAGTAGCAGTTGGTTCTGTTATCGTTACTGTAGCTTCACAAATTCCTGTGTCTGCTGCTTGTGTTATATTTTCAGGACATGTAATTACAGGGACTTCATCATCTGTAATAGTTATGGTTTGGTCACAAGTAACGGAATCATTCCCAGAAGCATCTGTAGCAGTCCAAGTAATGGTTGTAACACCAACAGGATAAGGATCGGTTAATAATAAAGCATCATCACGAACACCAGAATAGGTAATTCCTGTAGAGCAATTATCAGTAGCAGTTGGTTCTATTATTGTTACTGTAGCTTCACAAATTCCTGTGTCTGTGGCTTGCGTGATGTTTTCAGGACATACAATTACAGGTACTTCATCATCTGTAATAGTTACAGTCTGCTCACAAGTAACGGAATCATTACCAGAAGCATCTGTAGCAGTCCAAGTAATAGTTGTATCACCAACAGGGTAAGGATCGGTTAATAATAAAGCATCATCACGAACACCAGAATAGGTAATTCCTGCAGAACAATTATCAGTAGCTGTTGGTTCTATTATTGTTACTGTAGCTTCGCATATTCCTGTGTCTGTTGCTTGCGTTATGTTTTCAGGACATGTAATTACAGGTACTTCATCTTCTGTAATAGTTACAGTCTGCTCACAAGTAACGGAATCATTACCAGAAGCATCTGTAGCAGTCCACGTAATGGTTGTAACACCAACAGGATAAGGGTCTGTTAATAATAAGGCATCATCACGAACACCAGAATAGGTGATTCCTGTAGAACAATTGTCAGTAGCAGTTGGTTCTGTTATCGTTACTGTAGCTTCACAAATTCCTGTGTCTGCTGCTTGTGTTATATTTTCAGGACATGTAATTACAGGGATTTCATCCTCCGTAATAGTTATGGTCTGGTCACAAGTAATAGAGTCATTTCCTGCAGCATCTGTTGCTGTCCAGGTAATGGTTGTAACACCAACAGGATAAGGATCGGTTAATAATAAAGCATCATCACGAACACCAGAATAGGTAATACCTGCCGAACAATCATCTGTAGCAGTTGCTTCTATTATCGTTACTGTAGCTTCACAAATTCCTGTGTCTGCTGCTTGCGTGATGTTTGCAGGACATGTAATTACAGGTACTTCTGTATCTTCAATAACAGTCCATATAAAAGTTTCAATAGCATCTGTACTTCCTGTTTTTGAAACCGTAACAGTTACTTGGTGTACACCATCACTATTTAAACCACCAGTAATAGCACTAGGGTTAATGGTACCAAAAATAAGTCCGTTAGTTGGTTCAATTTGTAATCCGCTAGGTTGCCCACTAATAGCATAAGTGAAATTTTCATTAGGATCTCCACCATTAGCAATAGCTGAAAAATCAGAGATTTCGGAGGCACAACTTGTAATATCTGCAATAGGATCTATAATAATATCAGAACCTTGTAACGCTAAAATTTCAATAGCATTTACCATTGGGTTTTCAATATCTCTAAAAAACTCAATTTCTAAAATACCATCTAAAACAAGTACATTTTGTTGTATCATACCAGCAACACGATGTCCATAGGTTTCTGAAGAGTCAAAGTTTTGTAAAAAACGTTGATTTTCAATATCTACACTGTAAATTCTTTCTCCAGGATCTGAAGTACCATTGTATAAATTAGCGACATAAAAATTAACTATATAATCTCCGTTTGGTACAGGAATAGAAAAGATCATAGGAATGGAAGTTTCGCTAATACTACGTTGCGAATTCATAACAGTCTCATAAGTGGTTTGGTCTATATACGAAGGTATAGATGCATCTTTACCAGTGTAGTCTAGTGTAGTAATTGCGTATTTAGATCCAGAAGAAACGGCATAAGATGTACCTGTAAATGTTCCGTTGGTATCGTTTGCTTCCCAATCTGGGCCAGCATCAGAAGCTGTTATTAAAGGTCCTCCTGCATTTATTCTAACTAAAGGCGAATAGGAATCTGTAATTTCACCAGTAAGATTTACTGGAATAGGAGAATTGTTTCCAGAATGTACAATTTCTAAAGAAGCATTTTTAATACCTACACTACTGTTAGAAATAAAATGTATAGGAATATCTTCATTAGTACCTGCATTAATGGTAAGTGGTAAAGTTATATCTGTAGTAAACATAGCTGCATCTGCCCCAGTAAAATTAAGAGCTGTTATGGTTATGGCATCATCTGTTGGTCCTCCAGCATTACTAACATTAAGCTGTTTTGTTCTTAAAGAGTTTGTGGTAGGAGTTAATCCAAAATCTAAAGGAGTAGGAGTAGCTGCCAATATGCCATTTTGGTTTTCATAAACCTCAATATAATCCCAAGTAGCAGTAAAAGGGTTTGAAGAGGAACTAGCATCTCTAGCAGTAGAGATGATGCCAATGGCTAAACCTTTATTGTCTGTAGCATCTAAGAAATTTAGAGGTAATGTTATCGGACTTCCTAAAACAATTAATGTTTGTCCGTCATCAATAGAGTAAAAGGGTTGTGCAGTATTTGCAGAAGGATCTATACTAAAATATAGGTTTACAGAACCAGCATCTAAAATATTAGGAACATCATAGCTGTTGTCTATGGTTGTAACACCATTACTTTCTAGTACTACTTGTAAGCCGTTAACAGAATCGGAATTACTAACGCCATTCATTAAAACAAGTTTTAAGTAGTTGTCTTGATCTCCATTACCAAAACTAATTCCGCAAGATTGAAAATCTACAGGTTGTGTTTGCGAACCATTAATACCAAAATAAGGTGATTCTACTTTAGTTTGAATAGTAAAGGGGTTAGAGTTGGTATCTACATTTACACCAAACTGAAAGCCATTATCTTGATTATTTGTTGTGGCATCACCAATAGTTACATAATCTACAGTAGCCTTACCTGCAGCACCACCAAAAGAGAGGTCTGCTTCATCAAATTGGGTTAAGTAGTCTGTGGTACCAGAAGGATCTAGCATTAAGCCTGTAAAACCTAAGCCAAAAAAACCAGTGCCTGGATCGTTATTCCAAAAAGCAAAATGAACCGGAAGATTCGTGTTTAAACCATTGTTAGCATCTAGAGCAAATGCGTCATTAACATCTAGTATAGTATCATTGTCATCATCTGGATCATTTAAATCGGAGATAAAATCACCATCATTATCATTAGGCTTGCTTCCTTGAGAGCAAATATTGGTACCATTATCAATTTCATCTTGGTTAGAAAAGCCATCTCCATCATTATCTGCAAGCGGATCGTAACCAGGTTCTCCAGGTTGTGCACAATCTAAATCAGAAGGCTCAAAAATAGTAATGTTATTGGCGCCATAGGTTGCAGCCCAAATAGTACCAGGAAAGATATCAGAGTCTCCTTGGGCTGTAATATCTAATGGTAAAGCGCCAAAACCACTAAATATAATTTCTTGTTCTAAAACAGTATCTCCAGCAGCATTTAGTACGTATCTATTAATGTCTCCATTAAAAGAAGCGGTTAAGATATTCCCTTGCATAATACCACTAAAGTTGGTTGCTTTATATTCTAGTATACCATTGGTTGAAGAAGGTCTTACATCTAAAATATTTACTTTAGTACTACCAACAGGTTCGTCAACAAGATATTCTCCAAAACGAGGATCGTCAGGAAAATCACTAATACTAAAAGAAGTATTAAAATACCCGGAAGTTCCCGTTAATAAAGATTGTAAGGTGTTGGTATTAGTAGCAACCCAAGAACCATTAATTTTTTTATAAGCAATTACTTCAGCACGAGAAGGAAATGCGTTAATAGGAATTGGGTGTCCTCCATAATACGTTTTATTTGGGTCGTTTATGGTACCTACAAAGTGTAGAGGGTCTCCAATTAAACTACTTCCAGATTCATTCATTTCATTTTTTATATAATGATTCAATGGATCATAAGTAACAGTACTTTCATCTCCTAAAAAGGCATCTGTAGCGCTATCATAAATTTTAGGAACTCCTCCCCAAAGGGAGTTCGGACCATTATCTGAAGTATAGATTCTTCCGTTGTCAGTAACCACAACATCATAAGCGTTTCTAAAACCAGGAGCAAATAGTTGTATTGGACCTCCTGCTTCCGGAAAAGCTTGGTTTAAACTATTGTTTCCACCAAAGGGATCATTAACATCTATTGTTGCATCTCGTAAAGGATGACCAACAGGATACGGAAAATCGGGATGTGTTTTGTCTATGTCTAATCTTGTAGGATCATTAAGCGTAGGCAAATCATATACGTAATCGGTATTATTTCTTGGGTCTGTATAGGTAGGCATACCTTCTAACTGGGTTAAATCTACAATAAGCATAGAAGCAGAAAGAAAATATTCTGGCGTACCTGCAAAGTTATTACTTGGTGCGCCTTTGTTTGTATTACCACCTTGTACAATTAATAAATATTTGTTTCCTGCGCGTTCAAAGGTATCCATACCATTAATAGCATGATTTTCTTCACATCGAGGTAAACCTCTAATAAGGTCTACTTTATCCCAAGAAGTACCATTCCATTCTAATTTAGATAGAATACCAGAATTGGTATCTAGGTTGGTATCACTACCAGCACCACCACCACCAAATAAAAAGTCTGATGAGGTAACGTATAAAATAGGATTGGTTGGCGTACCTGCAGTAACAATTCCTGTAATTAAACGTTGTTGTGTGGGATTAGAAATACCAGAATCATCATGATTTACAATACCTGTTTGTATGGTGGTAATTGCTTCTGTACCTGTAATGGTATAGGTACCGTTTCCTGATGTTGCGGCATCTCGGCTTATGGTATATGCCCATATTTTACCATCTTGTTGGGCAACATATAGTCTGTTGTCTGGCCCAAATTCTAACGAAGTAGGGTTAAGCACAGATTCACCAACCAAGCTAGAAGCTCCAAAGCTAATAGTTTGGGCATTGGTGTTTAAAGTAAAGTGTAAGGTAGAAATTAAGAGACATAGCACAAAATTTCGCTTTATTGTAAAGTAAAGCTGCATCATTTTTTTTTGTTTTTTTTTTGTTTTATTAAGTGCTATTAATCAAAAAAAAAGAAATAGGATGTAAGTTGCTTGTTAGCAATGTATTAAAAATAAATAATAATGCTTAGAATAAGTGGGTAGTGGTGGTTTTTTCGTTGAAATGGAAAAAAAAAGGGGTGTTTTGTAAAACGATAGTTAATAAGGTAAGAAAATATGTTTTTATTCTTCGTTTAATTTATGAATGGCAGCTAATCTGCCAATAAAAAATGCAGCAATAACAGAAAGGATCCCTGAAATGATAGACCAAGTAGGATGCGACATTGCTAAAGAGCCACCTATAGTACCTAAAATGATAATTCCTGAAACAATATACGCAGGAATTAATGAGTTTTCTGAAACAGCTGTAGATGCTATCATACCACCAACAATACCAAAACAATGTGCAACAATAACTAAAATCATTGCTCCTTTAGGTATTAAGTGCATATTTTGCTTAATAGATTCTGGGTCCATAGGATTAGCTCCTTGCGGAAAAGTAAAAAACTGTGGTCCTAAAATATATAATAAAAACACTACTAATCCAGCAACAACAAGACCAACAGTAACGGCAAATACATTTTTCATATCTTCAATTTTGGTTAGGGTTTTTTAAATATACAAAAAAAATGTTGTTAAAAAATTGTGATATTTTAATTTTCATCTCTTAATGGCCTAAGCGTAAATAAAATGTATTTAATGCTTATAGAAATAGAGCGTAAGGTTTTATTCCATGAAAGATCTAGTGTTACCATGCTGGTATTTAAATAAATAAAGTTTGCAGATAGACTAATTACAGGTGTTATTTGTCTTTTAGAGTCTTTACTTATTTTCTTCTGCTATAGAATTTAAAATGGTTTGCTTGTTCGTCTATAGGTCCTTTAAATAAAATAAGTTTTTCTTTTTTGCCGTAGTTTTCTAGTAAAGAAAGTATTGCTGAAAAAAAATGTCTAGGTTTGTAAACCTAAAATTAAAAGAATAACGTGTTGTTTGCATCAAAAGGAATAGTATGGAAGGTTGCATTCTTTCAGGTAGTTTCCGCAGATACTTTGATGCTTACAATAAAAGCTACAATGGATACTAAGTTTTTCATAAGATAAAGAGTTTTAAGTTTATTAATGAAAACGCTCACGTATACATAAAAAAAATCCTGATAGGTTAACATCAGGATTTTATTTATATATTCAATGTCTATGCTTAGACTTGTAATTACTATGTATTTAGCATCTATTTCAAAGCCGTTTTATTCTACTAAAACCCATTCTCCTTTAGCAATTAAAGGTTCTGCTTGTTTGTATTTAACGGTTTTGTTTTCGCCACTCATTACGTGTTTAATAGTAACTTTATCATTACGTCCAATTTTTGGTTTATCACGTACAATAGTTTCTACTACTTCTGGTTGACGTTGCGTATTACTAGCGGCTCTGTTTTGAGCAGAACGTTCATCAAGATTAGGAATCTCTTCTTTTTGCGTTTGTAAGTTTTCTTTTTTACGCGTTTCTTTTGCTTCTTGAATATTAGATTCCTGCGTTGGTAATTCTCCTTTAAATAAGAAAGAAATTACATCTTTATTAACTTGGTCTATAGTAGCTTTAAATAACTCAAAAGCTTCAAATTTATAAATTAATAAAGGATCTTTTTGTTCATGAACTGCTAATTGTACAGATTGTTTTAACTCATCCATTTTACGAAGATGTGTTTTCCAAGCATCATCAATAATAGCTAGCGTAATATTTTTTTCAAAATCTGTAATAAGTTGCTTTCCTTGAGATTCGTATGCTTTTTCAAGGTCTGTAACTACTTGTAGAGATTTTACACCATCTGTAAAAGGCACTACAATTCTTTTAAATTTATCGCGTTGGGTTTCGTATACATTTTTAATAATAGGAAAAGCAACTTCTGCATTGCGTTCCATTTTAGCTCTATAGTGATCAAAAGCTGCTTTATATACACGTTGTGCAATATCTTGTACAGAAAGTTTAGCAAATTCAGCTTCTGTAATTGGTGAGCTCATAGAGAAATAACGAATTAATTCAAACTCGAAATTTTTATAATCGCTAGCCGCTTTATTGCTTTCTGCTATATTTTCAGAAGTATCATAAACCATATTGGCAATATCCACACGAAGACGCTCTCCAAATAAAGCATGGTGTCTACGTTTGTAAACTACTTCACGTTGTGAGTTCATAACGTCATCATACTCTAATAAACGTTTACGTACACCAAAGTTGTTTTCTTCTACTTTTTTCTGTGCTCTTTCAATAGATTTAGAAATCATAGAGTGTTGTATAACTTCTCCTTCTTCTAATCCCATTCTATCCATCATTTTGGCAATACGTTCACTACCAAAAAGACGCATTAAATTATCTTCTAAAGACACATAAAATTGTGAGCTACCAACATCCCCTTGTCTACCAGCACGACCACGTAACTGTCTGTCTACACGACGAGAATCATGACGTTCTGTACCTATAATTGCTAAACCACCAGCGGCTTTTACCTCGTCTGTTAATTTAATATCTGTACCACGACCAGCCATATTGGTTGCAATAGTTACTTGTCCGCTTCTACCTGCTTCATCTACAATTTCTGCTTCTTTTTTATGCTGCTTCGCATTTAATACATTGTGAGGTACTTTACGTATAGAAAGCATTTTTCCTAATAGCTCAGAAATTTCAACATTAGTAGTACCAATTAAAACAGGTCTTCCTGCTTTTGATAGTTTGGTTACTTCATCAATAACCGCATTGTATTTTTCACGTTTGGTTTTGTACACTAAATCTTGTCTGTCATCACGTGCAATAGGTTTGTTAGTAGGAATTTCTACAACATCTAATTTGTATATTTCCCAGAACTCACCAGCTTCTGTAACAGCAGTACCTGTCATACCAGAAAGCTTTCTGTACATTCTAAAGTAATTTTGAAGCGTTACCGTTGCAAAAGTTTGCGTTGCGTCTTCAATTTTTACATTTTCTTTAGCTTCAATGGCTTGGTGTAAACCGTCAGAATAACGACGACCATCCATAATACGACCCGTTTGCTCGTCTACAATCATTACCTTGTTATCCATGACTACATACTGTACATCTTTTTCAAAAAGAGCATAAGCTTTTAGTAATTGGTTAAGGGTATGTATACGTTCCGATTTGATTCCGAAGTCACGGAATAATTCTTCTTTTTCTTCTGCTTCTTCTTCTTTGCTTAATCCTTTGGCTTCAATTTTAGCAATTTCAACACCAATTTCTGGCATTATAAAAAAGTCAGGACTATCTTTTCCAGAAAGGTATTCAATACCTTTATCTGTAAGTTCTATTTGGTTGTTTTTTTCTTCAATTACATAGTACAGCTCGGCATCTACCTTAGGCATTTCCCTGTTGTTGTCTTGCATGTAATAGTTTTCTGTTTTTTGAAGCAGTTGTTTTACGCCTTCTTCACTTAAAAACTTAATTAATGCTTTGTTTTTAGGAATACCTCTATATACACGTAGTAATTGAAAACCTCCTTCTTTTTCATCGCCAGAAGCGATTAACTTTTTAGCTTCTGCTAATACACCAGTTAGGTATTTACGTTGTACCGAAACAATATCATCTACCTTAGGTTTTAAGGCGTCAAACTCATGTTGGTCTCCTTTAGGTATAGGACCAGAAATAATTAAAGGGGTTCTTGCATCATCTACTAATACCGAGTCAACCTCATCTACAATAGCGTAGTGGTGCGGACGTTGCACTAAATCATTAGGATTGTGTGCCATGTTATCACGTAGGTAGTCAAAACCAAACTCGTTATTGGTACCATAAGTGATATCTGCATTATACGCTTTTTTACGTGCTGCAGAATTAGGTTGGTGATAATCAATACAGTCTACGCTTAAACCGTGAAACTCAAAAAGAGGTGCCATCCATGCGCTATCTCTTTTTGCTAAGTAGTCATTTACAGTTACTAAGTGTACACCACGACCAGCTAAGGCATTAAGGTATACAGGAAGCGTAGCTACTAATGTTTTACCTTCACCGGTTTGCATTTCGGCAATTTTACCTTGATGCATAGCAATACCACCAATTAATTGTACATCATAATGAATCATGTCCCAAGTAATAGGTTTTCCTGCAGCATCCCAAGAGTTTGCCCAAGTAGCTTGGTCTCCTTCAAGGGTAACATAATCATGCTCTCCAGAAATTACTCTATCAAATTCATTTGCCGTAACCGTAATAGATGTGTTATTGGTAAAACGTTTTGCTGTTTCTTTTACTACAGCAAAAGCTTCTGGTAAGATATCGTTTAAAACATCTTCTGTAATTTTATATACTTCGTCTTTAATAGCATCAATTTCTAGATAAATATCTTCACGTTTATCTATATCTTCTTCATTATCTGCATCTGTTAAAAGCGCATCAATTTTATCTTGAAGCGGCTTTCTAGCTTCTGCTATTTTCTCTTTAAAGAAAGCTGTTTTTGCTCTTAGTTCATCATGTGATAAAGCTTCTAGAGCAGATTCAAAGGATTTAATTTTATTTACTAAAGGCGTTATGGCTTTTACGTCTTGTTTAGATTTGTCGCCAACAAATACTTTTAGTACAGAATCTAAAAAACTCATGTGTATATGTTTTTTTTGTTGCTTCGTTTTTTTAGGTGTTTTTACTTTGTTTATTTCAAAACACGTAGCTAAAACAAGCTTTAATTGTTATTGTGTATTTAATGAAAATAAAATAGAAATTTGCAAGGTTCTTATTTCAAGAAAATGCTAATTTCAATAGCTACTATAAGGCAAAATCTTACAGTACCTTTTATTCATTTCAAAGATACGTTATGTTGTTATGTTATTTATAAATATTGTAAAAAATAAGCATGTGATTTTCCACAATTAACAAAATGTTATCATTTGTTTCCACAAAAAAAGCCTCGAAATGAGACTTTTTAATGGTAATTTTATTTGATATTAGTATTCGTCCTCATTCCAGAGGTAATCTTCGTCTGTTGGATAATCCGGCCAGATTTCTTCAATGGAGTCATAAGAATCTCCTTCATCTTCAATTGATTGTAAATTTTCAACAACTTCTAAAGGTGCTCCTGTTCTAATTGCGTAATCAATAAGTTCGTCCTTTGTTGCTGGCCAAGGTGCATCACTTAAATAAGATGCTAATTCTAAAGTCCAATACATTTCTAAATGATTTTATTTTTTGCAAAAATAAATTTTTAGTTTAAATAGTCAAGAAAAAAGTGCATTATTTTTTCAATAATTATAAGAACGTCTTTTTTACTGAAACTACTTGATACTAAAGTATTTTGCAGTGTTATTAATTACAGACAAAACGTATTACTGTTTTTCAGGTATCCATTTTACTTCGTCTGCTTGCAAATCATTAGACAATTTTCGTGCCAATACAAAAAGGTAGTCTGATAATCTGTTTAAGTACATTAAAGTGTTAGGTTCTATGGTTTCTATTTCATTTAAGGCAGTGGCTAAACGCTCTGCACGCCTGCAAACACAGCGAGCTATGTGACAGAATGACACGGTTTGATGACCGCCAGGAAGTACAAAGTGCGTCATTTGTGGCAAGGCCGCATTCATGCTGTCCATTTCTTTTTCTAGAAGCGTAATGTTTTCCGAAGAAATTTTAGGAATATTTAAACGTTCTTTTCCGTTTTTAAGAATGGCTTTTTCAGGATCTGTAGCCAAAACAGCGCCTACAGTAAAAAGTCTGTCTTGTATATGTATAAGTGTTTCTTTGTATCTGCTGTTTATGTCTTGGTCTCTAATTAAACCTATATGCGAGTTTAGCTCATCTACAGTACCATAGCTTTCTATTCTAATATGGTGTTTAGGTACTCTTGTGCCTCCAAAAAGTGCAGTGGTACCTTTATCTCCTGTTTTTGTGTATACTTTCATCTGTTTGTTGTTATCGTTTTGAGCTTAAGGGTATCATGTGTTTTACTAAGTAATACCTGTTTAATATGCTCACTTCCTGTTAAAAGTTTAAAGTTAAATGTAATCAGGGAAAAGACAAAAGGATTGCTCGTTAAAAGTTTTGGAGTAGGGATGAGGTGGTAGGGATGAGGTGGTAGGGATGAGGTGGTAGGGATGAGGTGGTAGGGATGAGGTGGTAGGGATGAGGTAGTAGGTATGAGGTAGTAGGTGTGAGGTAGTAGGTGGTAGGGATTAGGGATTAGGAGTGAGGGATTTTAGGTGTCTGCGGATGGTTTTATCTTAACATGTCAAAAAGGTCCTCCATTTCAGCTCCTTCCTTTAGCTAAAGGAAGGTGGTTTTTTGTTTTAACAAAAACCCGGAAAGTTTGCCCTAAAAGGCGAAGCACTTTTTTAAAATATTTAGCAACCAAAAACCAAAAACCAAAAACCAACAACTACCAACCAAAACCCAATCTACCTATTTCTTGTATCACTCTCAATAAGTCCATCACGTAAACGGATTACTCGGTGTGCATGGTCTGCAATTTCTTCTTCGTGTGTTACCATAATAACCGTGTTTCCTGCTTTATGTATGGTATCAAACAAGCCCATAATTTCTTCTCCAGTTTTAGAATCTAGATTTCCTGTAGGCTCATCTGCAAGAATAATAGAAGGTTTGTTTACTAAGGCTCTACCTACAGCAACACGTTGGCGTTGTCCACCAGAAAGTTGGTTTGGTCTGTGATCCATTCTATCTGCAAGGCCTACATCTTCTAGTACTTCTGCTGCACGTTTATGACGTGCTGTTTTTGAAATTCCTGCATATACCATTGGTAAAGCTACGTTGTCTAAAGCAGTAGTACGCGGTAAAAGGTTAAAGGTTTGAAAAACAAAACCAATTTCTTTATTTCTAATATCTGCAAGTTGATCGTCAGACATGGTACTCACATCTTGACCATTTAATAAATAACTACCAGCAGTAGGAGTATCAAGGCATCCTAAAAGATTCATAAGTGTAGACTTACCAGAACCAGAAGGTCCCATGATAGCTACATAATCACCACGTTGTATGTTTAAATCTATTCCTTTTAAAACATGAACGGTTTCTGTGCCAAGTTTAAAATCGCGAATAATATTTTTAATTTCAATAACGTTATTCATAAATTTTAAGATGTAAGTTTTTAATTATAGATGCCTTATGTTGCAAGGTACTTATTTCTTATTTACAATAAGACGCTAAATAGGATATGTTGTTACACTCTAATGGTAAAATGTTCTTTTTTTTGTTCTTTACGGAAAAATACAAATCCCCAAAAAAAGCTGTCAATAGTTACTGTGACTCTAGGGTGTTCTTTAATTTCATTCCAAGCCTCTGTCATAGCAGGAGACCAATGGATATCATCAAAAATCATCAAGGAGTCATTATGAATGTTAGCTAATAAAGACGTAAAATAATGTAGTGTAGCTTCTTTTTGATGGTTTCCATCTATGTAGATAAGATCAAAAGTTTTGTTTTTTAAAAGCTCTAGTTCTGTTGTAAAGTCATTCACTTTTAATTGAATGTTATCTCTATTGCAATTATTAAATTCTTGCAAAGCTATTTTTGCGGTTTCTGGGCAGCCTTCAATCGTTGTTACGTTTCCTTTTTTGTTCCCTAAACTCAAGGCTACAGTAGCTAGACCTAAAGAGGTACCTAGTTCTAACGTGTCTTTAACCTGAAAATAATTGGCAATTCTATATAATAATTGCGCTCTTTTTTTTGGTATCCCTGCAGTTTTTGCAATTTTAGATACTTGTCTTTGGTTGCTTTTAAAAACACGACTTCCTGCGCCAAAATCTGTTACAGAAATAGTGGTTTTGTTTGTATATAGGTTTTCTCTGTGTTGTTTTAAAACGCTGTAGTCTTCATATTTTTTTTTGTTATAAAAACATTGCGTTACTAGATTGTATACAAAAGGGGAGTGCACACCATGTTGGTTGGTAGATTTTTTTAAGAATTTAAGGTACTCGGATACTTGGTATAGCATTTTAGGTAAAAAGGATAAGTAATTTAGCAAAAGTAAGAAGTTATTGGTGAAAAGTAGAAAAGAGGATATGAGATTTTAGAGGAAGTTATGTTAGTACGTGCTTAAATTAATTATTGGTAAGGACTACTATGTTTAAGTAAAGCAAAATGGTTTTTTGTATTTCCCCAAAAAAAAATCGGATGGTCTGACTATAAAAGCGAGGCCCTTTTAGTTGATTTTAATTATTGTTATCGATTCAAAATTGCAAAAAAACAATTTTAATTAAACGGACTTTTTGGGGTTGTCATTCCGAGGGCAGTCGAGGAATCTCACATGCATACTTGTGCTGTTATTCCTCGGTATACCCTGGTGTAGTGTATTTTCAGGATTCTCTTGTTTTTTATATTTTCGTTGTAAGATTAAAGAAAAGTCCCTTACAAACTTAAATTGACAATTTTCGCCCAACAACCAACAACCAACAACCAACAACCAACAACCAACAACCAAAAACCAAAAACCAAAAACTAGTGCCTATTCCTCCATTTTCTCCATAAGTTCAAACCAGCGTTCTTCTTTCGTTTCCATTTCGGTGATGATGCTTTGTAGTTTTTCAGAAAGCTCAGTAATCTTTTCTTGGCTTAGGCTTTCGTCTAAAAACTTAGCCTCTAATTCCTTTTTATCAAATTCTAAAGACTTTAGTTTACTTTCAATATTCTTATACTCTTTTTGTTCGTTGTAAGATAGTTTGGTATTGCTATCTTTTTTCCAAGATTTCTTTTCTTTCTTATCGCTGTTGTCTTCGCTGCTTACAGGTTGGCTATCCTCATAAGTCCTAAAGTCGCTATAGTTTCCAGGAAAATCTTCTACCACACCCTCGCCTCTAAATACAAAAAGGTGGTCTACAATTTTATCCATAAAATACCTATCGTGAGAAACTACAATAAGGCATCCAGGAAAATCAAGCAAGAAACTTTCAAGTACATTTAAGGTTACTATATCTAGGTCGTTAGTAGGTTCATCTAAGATTAAAAAATTAGGGTTTTGAATTAAAACAGTACATAAGTAAAGTCTTTTTCTTTCACCACCACTAAGTTTTTCTACAAAGTCGTATTGTTTTTTTCTATCAAAAAGAAAACGTTCTAAAAGCTGTTGCGCGCTTATTTGTCTTCCTTTTTTTAGAGGAATATAATCACCAAACTCTCTAACAACATCTATTACTTTTTGGTCTGGTTTTGCTGTGATGCCGCCTTGGGTATAGTAGCCAAATTTTACAGTTTCTCCAATGGTTATTTTACCAGAATCAGGTGGTATGCTTTGGGTAAGTATGTTTAAAAAAGTAGACTTCCCTGTTCCGTTTTTACCAATAATACCCACGCGTTCTCCTTTTTGAAAGTTGTATTCAAATTGGTCAAGAATGGTTTTGTCTTTAAAGGATTTTGATATTTTGTGCAGCTCAATAATTTTACTACCAAGCCTTTCCATGTTTAGTTCTAGTTGTACTTGGTGGTCGTTTCTGCGCTGGTGTGCTCGGTGTTTTATTTCGGTAAAATCATCTATTCTAGATTTCGATTTTGTAGTTCTAGCTTTAGGTTGTCTACGCATCCAGCTAAGCTCTTTTTTAAACAGTTGTTTTGCTTTACCTGTTTCTACAGCCTCTCTGTTTATGCGTTCTTCTTTTTTCTCTAGGTAATACGAGTAGTTTCCTTTGTACGAAAATAATTCGCCTTGGTCTAGTTCTATAATTTCATTACATACACGTTCTAAAAAGTAGCGGTCGTGCGTTACCATAAAAAGAGTAATATTTTCTTTAGCAAAAAAGCTTTCTAGCCACTCAATCATTTCTAAATCTAAATGATTGGTAGGCTCATCTAGAATAAGTAAATCGGGTTTGTTAATTAGTGCATTGGCTAAAGAAAGACGTTTTTTTTGTCCTCCAGAAAGCGCACTTACTTTTTGGTTTAAGTCTTCTAGGTTTAGTTTAAAGAGTATTTGTTTGTACTGCGTTTCAAAATCCCAAGCGTTATGTCTGTCCATATTTTCAAAAGCTTTTTGGTAAGCTTCTGTATCTTCTGGGTTTAAAAGGGCAGTTTCATAGGCTTTAATGACTTTTAAAATTTCATTATCAGAACTAAAGATGGTATCTTCAATAGTAAGGTTCTGGTCTAATAGCGGTTCTTGAGGTAAGAAGGAAACAACAATATCTTTTCTAAAAATTACTTGCCCTGTATCTGGTTGATCTAGTTGGGCTAGAATGTTTAAAATAGATGTTTTTCCGGTTCCGTTTTTAGCCACAAAGGCTACTTTTTGATCTTTATGAATGCTAAATGAAATGTCTTGAAAAAGCGTAAGCTCTCCATAAGATTTCGATATGTTTTCTACGTTTAGATAGTTCAATTTTTGTCTTTTTTACAAATAACGTATAAAATACCAAAAAAAGTTCTATAAGTTTTTATATTCCTACCGAAAACTTATATTTGTTACGTAACATTAAACTTCAACAATGAAGAAACTTTTTTTTGCGCTCTCTTTACTCCTTACTGTATTTGCTAGTTCATGTATTCCTCACAAAGATACTTTGTATATTCAAAATAAGGGGAATCAAGTAGATTCTTTACAAACTATAGTAGAGCAACAAAAAGCCTACCGCGTTCAAATTAACGATATATTAAACATTCGCGTAAAAGCCCTAGACCAAGAAAATGTACAGATTTTTAACCCTATAGGAAATGGCGATTTAAACGCTAGTAGCGTAGAAAAATCTTACTTTGATGGATTTACCATAGACTTACATGGTAATATTAGAATACCAACCTTGGGTAAAATGAATGTACTAGGCTATACTACAGAAGAGATTGAGCAGAGGATAGAAGAAAAGTTGCTAGAAGAGCAATTTAAAGAAACAGCAAATATATTTGTTACGGTAAAGCTTACCGGGTTAAAGTATGTAACAACAGGAGAAATTGGTAATACTGGAACCAATGTTTTATATCAAGAACGAGTAAATATATTAGAAGCTATTGCTAATTCTGGCGATATTCCGGTAACAGGGGATAAAAAAGACGTGTTAATTATTAGGCAATATCCGCAAGGGCAGAAAATACATCATATTGATTTAACCGATGTAAATGTGATGCAATCCCCATATTATTATATCCAACCCAATGATATGATTTATGTAAAACCTTTAAAGCAAAAAGCTTGGGGAACCGGAACCAATGTGCTACAAAATATTGGGGCAGTTGCTACTGTGTTATCTTTAATTTCTACTACTATAATATTATTACAACGTATATAACTTATGGCCTACAACGAATTTGATGATATAGAAGGTTTAGAATCTAACCATGTAGCTTTTGACTTTAAAGGCTTTTTGTTTAAAGTCATAAACTTATGGAAGTTTGTACTGTTATGTATTGGTGCTGCTTTAATTATAGCCTATCTTATTAATGTGCGTAAACAAGATGTGTATAAGCTAGATTCTTTAATAAGTATAGAAAACGATCAAAATCCTTTTTTTACAGCTAATACCAGTATTTCTTTTAATTGGGGAGGGGTTTCAGGTAAAGTAGGGAAAGTGATAACAACACTTAAAACGAGAAGTCATAATGAAAAAGTAGTAGATTCACTTCAATTTTATATAGATTATTTAGTAGAAGGAAAGTATAATAAAGTTGACATTTATAAAAAAGCTCCTTTTTTTGTAGAATTAGATAATACGCAAGGGCAAATTCTAGGTAAGGATGTCGGAATTCGGTTTTTAAATCAAACCGAGTTTGAGGTTTTTGTGAATTTTGAAGGGAGCAAAGTGCCTTTGCAGCAATATGATGAAACTAAAACTAAAAGATCTGCTAATGTGACACCAGGTCTTTTTAGTCAAAAATTTAAAATTGGAGAACAAATATCTTTACCGTTTTTAAATTTGACTGTGCATAAAAGGAATAACAAAAATATTAAAAGCGGATCTGAATTTTTTATAAGATTTAGAGATTTTGATAATATAGTTTATTTTTATAAAAGAGGTGTTAAAATCTCACCATTTTCGGCTTCCTCTTCTTCAGTATTAAAGTTGTCTCTTATTGGTAAAAATAAAGATAAAATAGTCGATTATCTAAATGCTACATCCAAAATATTAAGTGCGTTTGAATTAGAAAGGAAAAATCTATATGCAACCAATACCATTAAGTTTATTGATAGTAGTTTAGCTGCTGTTAATAGTGATTTAAAAGATGTTACTAATGAGATGAATTCCTTTAGAAAAAATAACAAAGTATTTAATATTGACGAAGAGATGTCTCAAGTGTCATCTAAATTAAGGGGGTATGAGTTACAAAAAGAGGAAGAGCAATCTAAATTAAATTATTTAAATACTTTAGAAAAGTACTTAAGAACAAAAACTAATTATACCAATATCGCCGCACCAACTTCAGTTGGTATTAATGAAGGGAATATTTTAAACAGTGTTAGTAAAATTACTTCTTTAGCTATAGAAAGAAAGAATTTAGAATATACAACTAAAGAAGGGTCTTCACTTTTTAAAGATATAGATAGGCAGATAGATGCAGAAAGAAATGTTTTACTAGAAACAATAGACGCAACTAAAAGAACCATTAGTGAGCAAATGAGTGATCTAACTAAAACAATTTATGGTTTAAGTGCTAAGCTAAGTGGATTACCAGAAGATCAGCAACAATATTTAAAAATTCAAAGAAAGCTTAATATCAGTCAAGAGGCTTATGATGTTTATTTAGCTAAAAGAGGGGAAGCAGCAATTGTGAGAGCGGCAAATATATCTGATATAACCGTTATAGATGAAGCAAAAGACATTGGAAGTGGGAAAATTGGTCCTAATACCTCTTTAAATTATATGATGGCATTGATGGTTGGTTTTTTTGCACCAATGTTGCTAATTTTTATTATTTATTTATTAGATAGTACAATTCATGGTTCAGATGAGGTCGAGCAATTATCTAGTATTCCAATATTAGGGTTAATAGGTAAATATAAATACCATAATAATCTAGTAGTTTTCGAAAAACCAAAGTCTGCGGTAGCTGAATCTTTTAGAGCGATACGATCTAGTTTGCAGTTTTTTTATAAAAACAAGTTAAAAAGTGATGACGAAAAAGGTAAAACGATATTAATTACTTCTTCCGTAAGTGGAGAAGGAAAAACCTTTTGTTCTATTAACATGGCAACAGTATACGCTTTATCAGGAAAGAAAACCATTTTATTGGGCTTAGATTTACGTAAACCAAAGATATTTGATGATTTTGGCTTAACTAATGAGCAAGGTGTTGTTAACTATTTTATTGGCGATAGTACCTTTGATGCTGTGGTAAATACGACGCATATAGATAATTTAAGTGTTGTTACCTCAGGACCTATACCTCCAAATCCATCCGAGTTGCTTATGAGTGATAAAATGGGAGAGCTAATAGGTCGATTACGTCAAGAGTATGATATGATTGTGTTAGATACACCTCCATTAGGCTTGGTAACCGATGCTTTAGAGTTGGTACAGTATGCAGATGCATCTATTTTTATGGTACGTTTAGATTATACTAAAAAAGGAATGTTACAGCTAATAAATGCCAAGTATCGCGCAGGCGAAGTTAAAAATATCAGTTTTGTGCTTAACTTCTATAAACATAAGTCTAACCATAATTATGGTTATGGCTATGGTTATGGCTACGGTTATGGCTATGGTGTTTACGGAAATGCTTATCATGAAGACACTAAAAAGTCACTATTTAAAAAAGTTAAAGCATTTATTAAAAGTATTTAATATATTGTTATCGCTATTAATCTATAAAAATAATGAAAATGCATAAAATAACCGTTATTGGTTTAGGGTATGTAGGCTTACCATTGGCCGTAGAATTTGCCAAAAAATATCCTGTTATAGGCTTTGATATTAACACACATCGCGTTGGCGAGTTACAGCAAGGAGTAGACAAAACCTTAGAGGTAGAACCCCCTGCGTTACAAGAAGTATTAGTGTCTAAAACAACTATAGAAAAAGGGCTTTTTATTACTAATAAACCCGAACATTTAGCAGGATCTACCATTTTTATCATTACGGTACCTACGCCTACAGATGCATTAAATAAACCTATTTTTATACCACTTATAAAAGCCAGTGAAACGGTAGCTAAGGTGTTGAAAAAAGGAGATATTGTTATTTATGAATCTACCGTGTATCCTGGTGTTACCGAAGATATTTGTGTTCCTATATTAGAGGAGCAATCCGGATTACAGTTTAATGTCGACTTTTTTGCAGGCTATTCCCCAGAACGTATTAACCCGGGAGATAAAAAACATACAGTAACAAAAATATTAAAAGTAACTTCTGGTTCTACTCCAGAAATAGCCACAGTTATTGATGATTTATATAAAACGATCATCACTGCAGGAACCCATATGGCACCTTCTATAAAAGTAGCAGAAGCAGCAAAGGTTATAGAGAATTCACAACGTGATATTAATATAGCTTTTGTAAATGAGTTGTCTAAAATATTTAGAATACTAGATATAGATACTAAAGCGGTTTTAGCAGCAGCGGGGACCAAATGGAATTTTATAAACTTCACTCCAGGATTGGTAGGTGGGCATTGTATTGGTGTAGATCCTTATTATTTGGCACAAAAAGCCATAGAGTCTGGTTATAATCCTGAAATTATTTTAGCAGGACGTAAAATGAATGACAGTATGGGTAGTTATGTAGCACAAGAAACCGTGAAGATGATGATAAAAAAAGGGGCTACTATAAAAGGTGCTAAAGTCTTGGTTTTAGGAATCACCTTTAAAGAAAACTGCCCAGATATTAGAAACTCTAGAGTGATAGATATCATTAAAGAACTAGAAACTTATCATGTAGATGTAGATGTTTTTGACCCTTGGGCTTCTTCAGAAGAAGTAAAGCACGAATATGGTTTTGATTTGTTATGTTCTAAAACAGAAATTAGCGCTAATTATGATGCTATTATTTTAGCAGTTTCCCATAATGAGTTTTTATCCTTAGATATTGATGCGTTAAAATCACCTATAGGAGTAATTTTTGATGTAAAGTCTTTATTGCCTATAAATCAGGTAGACGGAAGGTTATAGATCTAACTGAAGCTGGTTGCTTATACAAACTCCCCTTTCTTTACCTTGTTGCACTTCGGTAAATACATTCCCCTCTTTAACTAAAGTGGGGAGCTGTCTTGCAATAATATTTTTCATAATTAGAATAATTTTTAATTCTTAGTAGCTCCTCCCTTCAGTTGAAGGCGACCAAACGTGAAAAAATAGTCCTGTGGACTATTTTAGTGTAGGGGCGAGCTAGCGCATGGCCATGTCAGACGATAGGAGGGCTAGACGGAGGGTTTGTTTTCCAAGTATTTGTTTGTTTGTTTGTTTGTTTGTTTGTTTGTTTGTTTGTTCAAACTCCCCTTTCTTCACCTTGTTGCACTGCGATAAATGCATTCTCCTCTTTAACTAAAGTGGGGAGCGGTGTTGTATTGTTATTGGGTTGTATTAAAGTTATCCTGAATTTCTTTTAAAACAGAAGGTAAATGATCAAAAACCATTTTGTTTTCAAATCGGATAAGTTTATAGCCTTTGTTTTCAATAAAAAGAGTTCTTTTTTTATCATATTCTTGAGCAATAGGGTTGTTATGTACATCACCGTCTAATTCAATGACTAATTTTTCAGAAGCACAATAAAAGTCAACAATATAAGAGCCAATACCATGTTGTTTGGTGAAACGTTTGTTGTTTAGTTGTCTAGATTTTAATTTCGACCATAAAAAAGCTTCGGTAGGAGTAAGGTTTTTACGCAGTTGTTTTCTACGTTCTTGAAATTCTTTTTTATTATGTAACTTTTGATTAGCCATTATATAAAAATACAGAAATTTTTAATATTTATTTAAAAAGTTACATGTACTCTAGCTCCTCCTTTTAGTTGAAGGCGACCAAACGTGAAAAAATAGTCCTGTGGACTATTTTAGTGTAGGGGCGAGCTAGCGCATGGCCATGTCTGACGATAGGAGGGTTAGACGGAGGGGTTATTTTCCAATTATATGTTTGTTTTTTTTCAAACTCCCCTTTCTTTACCTTGTTGCACTTCGGTAAATTCATTCCCTTCTTTAACTAAAGAGGGGAGCGGTGTTGTTGTTTGTGTTTTTTAACTAATAAAATGAACTATAAACTGTTTTTATTTTCTATGTTAATTAAAAACCTTTACTTTTAATTCTAAATAAAAATAGCATGTACACACAACCATACCACACACAAGAATTATCAAATTCCCGTTTTTTAGTAACAGGAGGAGCAGGTTTTATAGGCTCTAATTTAGTGGAGTATCTATTAAAATTCGGAGCAAAAAAAGTACGTGTATTAGATAATTTTTCTAATGGATACCGAGAAAACCTAACCGAATTTATGGAGAACCCAGCATTCGAATTAGTAGAAGGCGATATTAGAGATTTAGAAACTTGTAAAAAGGCCATGGTAGATATAGATTATGTTTCGCATCAAGCAGCATTAGGTTCGGTACCACGTTCTATAAACGACCCAATAACTACCAATGCGGTAAATATAAATGGGTTTTTAAATATGCTTGTTGCTTTAAAAGAAAGCACTACGGTACAACGTATGGTATATGCAGCATCCAGTTCTACCTATGGCGATAGTAAAGCCTTGCCAAAAGTAGAAGACAATATAGGGAAACCTTTATCTCCCTATGCGGTTACTAAATACGTTAATGAGCTGTATGCCGATGTATTTGGCAAAACCTATAATACCGATGTTATAGGCTTACGCTACTTTAATATTTTTGGCCCCAAGCAAAGTCCTAATGGTGCCTATGCTGCAGTAATTCCTTTGTTTATGCAGGCATTAAAAGATAAGAAAGCGCCAACCATTCATGGCGATGGCGAGCAAACTAGAGATTTTACCTTTGTTGCCAATGCGGTACAAGCCAATGTAAAAGGCTTCTTTGCTTCTAAAGACGCGAGTAATGAAGTGTTTAATATTGCCTGTGGAGAACGTATTTCTGTGAACTATTTATGGGAAACCCTAAACCAAGCAGCAAATCAAGAGTTAAAAGCAATATATGGTCCTACACGTCAAGGAGATGTAAGAGATTCATTAGCAGAGATTAGCAAAGCAGAAAAGCTTCTGGGGTATGCGCCAGAATATACGGTTGGTCAAGGATTGAAAATTACTTGGGATTGGTTTAAAGACTAATGTTTTCAATAGATCAAATATCTTGAATCTTTTTTAGATAAAACCTTGTGTTTTCTTATATTAGCCCTAAGTTACTTTTCAATATATTATTAGCATTGCAACCTATTCATGGCATTAGAGACTAGAGTTTATCAAAAAGAACGAACCATAAAGTTTGGAGGGCTGTTAAAAGCCAGTTTAAGGGATATGTATCATTCTCGTTTTTTGGCAAGACAATTGGCAGAACGCGATATAAAAGCACAATACCGCCAATCATATTTGGGTATTGTTTGGGCTTTTGTAATGCCATTAGCAACCGCAATGGTTTGGATTGTTTTAAATAATAGTGGTACCGTAAAATTATCAGATACCGGAATACCATATCCAGTGTATGCCTTTTCGGGTACTTTAATATGGTCTATTATTGTAGCTTCTATTAATTCCCCTATGCAAAGTACTAATGCCGCTAAAGGTATTTTAACCAAAATAAATTTTCCTAAAGAAGCGCTTCTAGTATCTGGAATATACAAGTTGTTGTTTGATAGTTTTATAAAAATTATTTTATTGGTGTTGTTTGTGTTTATTTACGGTGTAGGCTTTCATTGGAGTCTATTATTGTTTCCTGTAGCCATAATAGGTGCCGTCTTGTTTGGTACTACTCTTGGTTTATTTGTAACCCCATTAGGGTTGTTGTATAAAGATATAGGTAAGATTATTACTTTTGGTTTACAGTTTTTAATGTATGCCACGCCGGTAGTTTATGCCATACCTAAAACAGGTATTATGCATCATTTAATGACATGGAATCCTATAACACCATTGGTTTTAACCGCAAGAGATTTGGTGGTTGGTTTTCACCCTGCACATATTAACTATTTTATTGGAGTAATGTTAGTTTGTATACCCTTATTGTTTTTAGGTTTAATTATTTACCGAATTTCTATTCCTATAATAGTAGAACGTTTAAGTGCTTGATATTTAGTTTGGAGAATAGAGGAGAGAGAATAAAAATGAAAATATAAAATAGATTACATGTCTAAAAATAATGATACACCATCTAATACTCCAGAAGTACTTGTAAAAGTAGAAGGTTTAAGCAAGAAATTTTGCAAGGATCTTAAAACTAGTCTTTGGTATGGTGTAAAAGATTTAATGAGTGGTGTACGAGGTTCTACTTCTACTAATGAGCATGCGTTACGCCATAAAGAATTTTGGGCAGTTAAAGATATTAATTTTGAATTGCGACGAGGAGAATGTTTGGGATTAATAGGGCATAATGGCGCAGGAAAAAGTACCTTACTTAAAATACTTAATGGACTTATTAACCCAGATGCAGGTAGCGTAACTATAAAAGGGCGTGTAGGTGCTTTAATAGAATTAGGCGCTGGTTTTAACCCAATACTTAGTGGTAGAGAAAACATTTATAACAATGGTGCTATTTTAGGTTTTAGCCGTAAAGAAATAGATACTAAGTTAGATAAAATAATAGCTTTTTCAGAATTGGAAGAGTTTATTGATATGCCTGTACAACACTATAGTTCTGGTATGAAAGTACGTTTGGGTTTTGCTGTTGCCGCACAAATGGAACCCGATGTATTGATAATTGATGAGGTACTTGCGGTTGGGGATTTAGGGTTTGTGCTAAAATGTTTTAAAACAATTGATACCATCTTACCTAATACAGCTATTATATTTGTGAGTCACAATATGCCGATGGTCTCGCGAATTTGTAACCAGATAATATTAATGGAACATGGATGCGCAAAGTTTCAAGGACAGGAAGTGGGTAAAGCTATTGATTTATACTATACTCGCTTTGCTAATAATAAAAGTAATGTTGTATTAGACGATGGTAGTTTGGCATTGGACAAAATTGAAATTTTAAATAAAAAAAACATAAATGATGTTGCTCAAGTAGAATGGGGCAGTGACCTGACAATGGATTTAACTTTTAAGAATAATACTTTAAAAGAATTACCGCTTTTTAATATAACCATTTTTGACAAAGAACAACGCCCTGTAGCATTATTAGAACCTAATACAGAAAGATCTGATATTACTTTTTCTACTAACGAGATTCAGTTTAGAATTACACATGAAAATTTACAACTCTCAAAAGGAGTTTATAGTGTTAATGTTTCCGTTAATAACATGAAGAGTAAAGAACCTTATTTAAGAATTAATGGGGTTTTAGATTTTCAAATGATTAATGAGATAGAGACTTGGCCGCCATTTTTGTTAGAAGCTAATTACGCAATGATATAGCCTATGTGTTTTTTAAGAAGAAATAAACAAAAAATATTCTGTATTGGTCAAAATAAAACGGGAACTACCTCATTAGAAACTTTTTTTAAAGACCATGGTTATAATGTAGGGAATCAACGTAAAGCAGAATTACTTATTGATGCGTATATAAATAGAAATTGGAAACCTATTTTAAATTACTGTAAAACAGCTCAGGTATTTCAAGATATTCCATTTAGTAATGATTATTTATATGTTTTATTAGATCATTATTTTCCTAATGCTAAGTTTGTTTTAACAGAACGTAGCACTTCTGAAGAATGGTATAATTCTATTACAAAATTTCATAGTAAACTTTTTGGAAAAAAAGGAAGGATTCCCACTAAAGAAGATTTGCAAAACGGAACGTATATTTATAAAGGCTTTATTTGGAAAACTTTTTACGAAAAATATGGGGAAACGGTTGGCGATATTTATAATAAAGAAAAATTAATTGGTATTTACGAAAGTAGAAATAAAGGGGTTAAAGATTATTTTAAAAATAAAAATAATTTATTGATACTTAATGTTTCAGAAGCAGATAGTGTTACGAAGCTTGCTGATTTTATAGGGGTAATTCCAAAATACACAACATTTCCTTGGGAAAATAAAACTAATGGCATAAAATGATAAACGTCACTAAAACATTTTTACCACCACAAGCAGAATATCAAGCAGTTTTAAAACAGGCTTGGGATACGGGATGGATGACAAATCGAGGTGTTTTGGTCAAAGAATTAGAAGGGAAATTACAAACGTATCTTGGAACATCTAATATTATAGCGATGACGAATGGCACTTTGCCCTTACAAATAGCTATAAAGGCTTTAGGCTTGCAAGGTGAAATTATTACCACCCCTTTTAGTTATGTAGCAACCACTTCTAGTATTGTTTGGGAAGGTTGTACCCCTGTTTTTGTAGATATTCATCCAGACTATTTAACCATAGATGAAACGAAGATAGAAGCTGCAATTACTAATAAAACTACAGCCATATTGGCAACACATGTATTTGGAAATCCATGCAACATTGAAGCTATTGATAACATTGCAGAAAAATATAACTTAAAAGTTATTTATGATGCGGCACATTGTTTTGGTGTAACTTATAAAGGGCAATCTATTTTTAATTATGGCGATGTGAGTACTTGTAGTTTTCACGCTACAAAACTGTTTCATACCGGAGAAGGCGGGGCTTTATTTTGCAAGCCCAAGTATTTTGAAACCATGTTTGCCCATCATAATTTTGGACATGATGGGCCAGAGGCTTTTAAAGGTTTAGGGATTAATGCGAAAATGAGTGAACCACAAGCAGCTATGGGGTTGGCTGTATTGCCTTATATGACAAAAATTATAAGTAGTAGAAAACAAGCTGTGAAAAAATATAAGAATGTTTTAATAGCAAATGGGCTACAGTATTTGAAGGTACGTGAAGGTGCCGATTGGAACTACAGTTATTTTCCTGTCATCTTTGATACAGAAGAAAAATTATTAATTGTAAAGTATAGATTGGAGTCTCAAGGAGTATATCCCCGAAGGTATTTTTACCCTAGTTTAAATCAACTACCTTATTTAGTAAACCAAAAAATGTCGATTTCTGAAAGTATTTCCAAAAGAATATTATGTTTACCTTTATTTTTTGGTATGGATGACGAGCTTTTAAGTAAAATAATTTATGGAGTTATTGAATAGTTTTTAATGAAAAATTTAAATGTTTTAGTATTCCCATGTGGGTCAGAAATTGGTTTGGAAATTCATAGATCTTTAAAATTCTCAAATCATGTAAACCTCATTGGAGCTAGTAGTGTTCAAGATCATGGTAGAATGATGTATGAAACATATATTGGAGGTTTACCTTTTTATTCTGAGAAAGGGTTTTTAGAAGTACTCAATAGTATCGTAGAGCAATATGAAATTGATGCAATTTACCCTGCAATGGATAGTGTGATTTCTTTTTTATCAAAAAATAAATTTGAGTTAAATTGTAATTTAATCACACCTGAAGCCGATACAACAGAATTATGTCTGTCAAAAACTAAAACATATCAATTTTACCATAAATTAATTAAAACACCAACGGTATACAGTAAACTCAATGATATTAGAAGCTTTCCTGTATTTATGAAACCTGATATTGGGTATGGGTCTAGAGGAGCGAAAAAAATTCATTCCATTTCAGAAGGAGAGGAACATTTAAAACTATTTCCAACTAGTATTATTTTAGAATACTTACCAGGAAATGAATATACAGTAGATTGCTTTACAAATAGGCATGGCGAATTACTTTTTGCTGGCGCTCGTGAGCGAAAACGTATACAGAATGGAATTAGTGTACAAACTGTTCCTGTTCAAGATGAGGACAGTTTTTTAAAGATTGCAGAAAAAATTAATAAAACATTAAAGTTTCGTGGAGCATGGTTTTTTCAAGTCAAAGAGAATATAAATCAAGAGTTAGTTTTACTTGAAATAGCTAGCCGATTAGCAGGTTCGTCTTCATTATATAGGAATTTAGGAATAAATTTTGCACTTCTAAGTATTTATGATGCTTTTAATATAGATGTAAAAATATTTTGTAATAATTATAATATCGAATTGGATAGGGCGCTTACAAATAGATATCGAATTGACATAAAATATAATTCTGCTTATATAGATTTTGATGATTGTTTATTAATAAAAGGTAAAATAAACATTGATTTAGTTAAATTTATTTATCAATTGATAAATGAACAAAAACTTGTAGTGTTGATTACAAAACATAAAAATAATATAATAGAAACTTTAAAAGAATACAAATTGCTTCAGCTTTTTGATGAAATTATACATTTGGAGGCAACGGATAAAAAATATAATTACATTCCTGATAAAGATGTTATTTTTATTGATGATTCATACGCTGAACGCTATGAAGTACATAAAAATTTAAGTATACCTGTTTTTGCTCCTGATAATATTGAAGCCTTAATGCATATATGAAAAAAGTTTGTCTCCATATAGGGTATCCTAAGTGCTTGTCAACGACTTTGCAAAGAAGTTTTTTTGAGGAACATCCTCAAATTAATTATGCAGGATCTGGTATTCATGATAACATTTCTTATTACAACAAAGATATTGAATTTGTTTTTGAGTCATTATTGAAATATGCAAATAATAGCTATTGGAATCAAAATAAAAAACTAGCAAAAAAAATCATAGACGAATTTGTTAGTAGTTCTGATTTGTTACCTCTTTTTTCAAGTGAACATTTAAGTTTTAAATTTTCTGAACAGCAAATAGATAGCGTAGATAAAATACAGAGATTAGCATTTTTATTTTCCGGTTATGAAGTTTCTATTTTAATTATAAAAAGAGAACCTATAACGTTATTAAATAGTCTTTATAAAGAATTTGTTAAAATGGGGTATAAAGATAGTTATGCTTACTTTTTAAGACAGAGTATATTGTTTAGTGATAGGAATTTTTTGTCTGATTTAAATATTTTAAATAAGGAAAAGCAAATTAAAAATCATTTTAATGATGTTACTGTAAATTGGTTAAGTTTTGAAAGCCTCATAAAAAATACAGAATATTTGAATGAAACCATCTCTAGCGTTTTAGAATTAGACAATTATAATTTACCTATAAATAACGATAATCCGTCTATATCTAATAAACAATTGATAGCTCTGCTTAATTATAATCAAATGCACTCTAGAGGGGTTGGTTTATCTCAATATGAACCATTTGAAAGGCATCGAAATAGAGTTCTTTATGATAAGTCTGGCCTAGACTATAAAGAAGAGGAGGTGTTTGAAAATGTTATTAACAAGAGACTTGCTTTAAATAAAGTATCTGAAACGGTAGGTGAAAGTGATGTTGAAGGCTTAGCACGATTTACAGACCAAGAGACGTTAATTCTACAAAAGATAGAGTCGTTTAACCCTTGAGCATAACATGAATTTTAAAGATTTTAAGTCAAAATATCAAAAAAAAGATGTTTATGAAACATCTAATAAAGTGGTGCAAAACCCCATCCTGTCAGTATGTGTTCAAACGTATAATCACGGTGAATATATAGGACAGTGCTTAGACGGTATTTTAATGCAAAAAACTAATTTTTCTTATGAAATATTACTTAGTGAAGACGACTCAAGTGATGAGACAAGGAAAATTTGTATAGAATATGCCGAGAAATATCCAGAAACGATAAGGCTATTTCTTCATGATAGAAAGAATAATATAAAAATTAATGGCAGTGCAACAGGTCGTTATTGTTTTTTGTGGAATTTAAAACATTCCAATGGTAAATACATCGCTTTATGTGAAGGCGACGACTATTGGACAGATCCTTTAAAACTGCAAAAGCAAGTTGATTTTTTAAAGGCGCATCCAGATGTAAATATATGTTTTACTCGTGCTAATGTTTTAACCAATAATACTTTAAAATTACATGAAATTCCTAAGGTATTTAATAATGAGCCTTTTAAATATATTGACTTATTAAAAAAACATAATTTTATTGTTACCGCTAGCGTGATGTTTAAAAAACCAAATCCCTTTGTATTACCAGATTGGTTTTTAAAAGTACCATTTGGAGATATTAGTATCTATAAATTAGTAGCACAAAATAAAGAAATACAATGTATAAATGAAGTTACATGTGTATATCGAGTACATGATAATGGAATTTATTCTGGTTTAAACCTATTAAAAGCTAGACAAAATTATTTGAACTTTTTTGAAATTATCTTTCCTCATTTAGATACAGAAGAAAAGCAAGTAGTAAAAGTGAAAATAAAGGAGAAACATAAGGAAATAGCAAAGATTAAATACAGTAATTCTAAATGGAAAATGTTGTGTTATTATGCATACTTACGTTTAAATAATTTATTTAAAAGCTAAAGACACAAATGAAATACATTAAAGGTTTTGATGGTTTAAGAGCGGTTTCAATCATTTTTGTTTTACTTACCCATCTTGGTCTAAGTCGTTTTTTTGCAGATGGAACTTTTTTAAAAACAAACTACAACCTTATTTCTGGTTCTACAGGAGTAATGATATTTTTCACTATTAGTGGTTTTTTAATTACTTTATTGTTGTTAAATGAAAAAAACACATTTCAAAAAATACACATAAAACACTTTTTTATTAGACGGTTTTTAAGATTATTACCTCCATTGCTTTTATTCTATAGTATTGTGTTTGGTTTGATGCTATTTGGATATTTACCAGAAAATTATATAGCACTAGGTATCTCTTTTTTCTATTTGTATAATTTTGTGCCATTAAAGTATTATGTTAGTGAGTTAGGGCATACTTGGTCTTTGGCTATGGAAGAACAATTTTATTTAATTTGGCCTTTTTTACTTCGCTTTATTAAAAAAATAAAAAGTGTAGTTTATATTATTATAGCACTATCTGCTTTATGCATTCTAGTAAAAGTGTTTTATAGAGATCCAATTATTTTATCTGGTAAAACGTATTTTTTATTCGATTATTTTTTTCCAAATAGATGGTTTATTCCTGCTTGTTTACCAATAATGTTAGGCGCTTTATCTGCAATTCTCCTTTTCAAAAAAAAGGTGTTTATTAAAAATATTTTTTTCAATAAAAAATGGCCGCTTGCCTTTGCATTGGTATTATTTTGCATGCAGCTATGTATTGCATATAAACCTTTTATACTAATAGAAACCGCACAGCCTATTGCAGTTTGTGTGTTTTTATTATGGATTTATTTTAATCAACAGAGTAAAATAGTTAGCGTATTAGAATATAAACCAATAGCCTTTATAGGTAAAATATCCTATGGTTTATATGTATATCAAGGCTTGTTTTTAAGAACAGGTCCAGGTGGTAGTTTAGAGATTCAAAAATTCCCATTAAATATTATATTAGTTTTTGTAGTTGCTATAATATCTTATTACTTTGTAGAAAAACCAATTTTACAATTAAAAAGACGCTTTAAACCTCATTAAGATCTATCTTTTAAAAATGTCAAAAAATCCTTTAGTAACTGTTTTAATCCCAACTTATAATTGTGAGGCGTATGTAAAAGAAGCAGTTATGAGCATTTTAAATCAAACGTATACAAATTTTGAATGTATTATTATTGATGACGCTTCTACAGATAAAACAGTTTCTGTTTTACAATCTATTAAAGATTCTAGAATTCAATTAATCATTAAGCCTAAAAACTCAGGTTATACCAACAGTTTAAACCATGGGTTATCTATTGCAAAAGGAAAATATATTGCTAGAATGGATGCCGATGATATAAGTTTACCAGAACGGTTTATTAAACAAGTTTCCTTTTTAGAAAGCAATACTAATATAGTAGCTTGTGGTACTAATTATTCTATTATTGGTAGTACTAAAAAAATAATATTACCAGAAAACAATGAAGCTATTAAACTAAAACTTTTAAAAGAAACGTGCTTTGGTCATCCAACGGTAATGCTTAGAAAAAGTGTTTTTGATGCTAATGGATTGCAATATGATACCACAAAAGAACCAGCAGAAGATTATGCCCTTTGGGTAACCTTGTTGCAATTTGGCGCATTGGCAAATATTCAAGAGTGTTTATTACAATATAGATTACATGCTGGGCAGGTTTCTGTAACTAGAAGGAAAAAACAATTAGAGAGCAAATTAGAAACAAGAGTACAGCTTTTAAAATATTTAAATGCCAATTTAAATGCCGAAGCATATACTACAGTTAAACAGGTTCTTAATAAAGATAGTTTAACTTTTAAGCAGCTCAAAGAGTTTGTAGAAATAAAGAATAAACTAATACAATCAAATGCTGTATCTTTCTTTAAAAAAGACGCATTTGCCAAATATCTAGAGAATATTAATACGTTAGCTGTTGAAAAATATTTTACCAATAGAAAGCAATTTTATCCCAATACATTTTTACAGTATTTTGCATTAAGAAAAAGTAGTGCCTATCAATTGTCTTTAATGCAAATATTGCGATTGGTATTTAAATCCATCATTTTTTATCAAGTAAAATAAAAGCAATGCATATACTATTTTGGGTCGATAAATTTCCGTTGCTTTCTGAAACTTTCATTAGAGATCAAATAATTAGTGTGGTAGCTCATAATCACAAGGTTACTATTCATACTAAAAATAGGAAAATAAATACTTCCGAATTAAATGCGCTTACTGGATTTGAAAAATATAACTTACAAGATAAAGTGGTACCAATAGACGTTTTATTTCCTAGAAAGAAATGGAAGCGTATACTGCGTTTTAGTCAAATAATTCTTCAAAATATTTTTTCTAAAAATCTTAAATATTATGTAAAGACGCTAGATGTAAAATCTTTTAATGCAGAAGCTAAATCATTACAGCTATTTTTTAAAACACATTTTTTATTAAAAAATAAAGTGGAGATAATTCATGCACATTTTGGACCCAATGGGCAAGATGCAACTGTTTTTAAAAAAATAGGTTTACCAATTAAATTATTTACCACTTTTCATGGCTATGATATTAGATTGGCTGAGAAGAAAGGAGGTGAAATTTATACCGATTTATTTGCATTTGCAGATGGTATTTTTTCTATATCCAATTATAATACTACTAGTTTATTACATTTTGGAGCGCCAAAAAATAAAATATTGCCATTATCTAATGGTGTAGATGTTTCCTTTTTTAAAAGAGAAACACCTTTAATAAAAACAGATAAAATAAAAATACTAACAGTTGCAAGATTAGTAGCTGAAAAAGATTTATCTGTTGCTATTCATGCAGTTTCTAAAGCCATAGAAAAATATCCAAATATAGAATATCATATTATTGGGGAAGGGGAAGCAAGAAATACTTTGCAAAATAAAATAGACGCTTTAGGGCTTTCATCACAAATAAAACTTTTAGGAGCAAAAAACTCTACGCAAGTAAGAGACGCAATGGTATCTTCTCATTTGTTTTTGTTATCTAGTAAGGCAGAAGCTTTGCCTACAGTATTGTTAGAGGCACAAGCAGCAGGATTGGTTGTTTTGGCTACAAATGTGGGTTCTGTAAAAGATATGGTTAAAAGTGGGGTAGTGGTACAGTCTGAAAATACAGCGGCTTTTACAACGGGTTTATTATCGCTTTTAGATAAGCAATCAGATTGGTTAGCATCAAGTGCTTTAGGTTCTACATATATAACAGAGAACTATAGCATTACAAAACAAGCCAATACGTTATTAGAATACTATAAAAAGTAAGTATTCAATTTGCTTCTTATTCAAAATCCTTCCAATTAAATTTTTTACCAGTAAGTTGTTGTAGTTCTTGTACTTGTGGCATAAAATAGTTTTTTAAAAAAGCCCTTGTTTCTGGGTTTATTTTTGGGTAATCGTTTGGTTTATTTAATCCAAATGTTTTCGGTATAATGTATAGATGCAACACCAAGAAAGGATGTTACTTCTTGTAGTACTTGGTTGGTGTTTTTAAATAAGTTGCTACTATCAATGATTAAAATTTCCTCTAAAGAAAAATAGCGTAGCCACCTTTTTAGGTTGGTGGTATATTGGTTAATGGCATGGGTATGGCCTCCGTTTTCAATAAAATCTTCAAAAGAATTCCATGGCCATTGCCAATTGGCATCTTTTTCTGCTTGTTTGTAATTCATCCAATAGTTAGAATACAATCTATCTATAGGGTTTCGTAAAATTAAAATTAGTTTAGCTTTTGGTGCAAAGGTTTTAATACGTTTAGGTACTTCTTTAAAGTAAAAATAATTTATTGATCCATCTCCTGAAATATGTATTTTATCATTTTTGCAAATTTCTTTATAGCGATTAATAATTTTATTTTTTACAAATTTATTATGAGCACCTAAAGTGAAAATTAATTTTCTTTTAAATATTTTATAATTACTACTTTTCCAATTATAACCAATATTCATGAAAAAATTATGTTCTTTGGTATTTGCTAACTTGGTTTTAGGATGTGCTTTTAGATACTCATATAGTGTAGAACTGCCGCTCTTTGCTGTTCCTATTATTATAAAATGATTATCCATATTATAGTATTAATATATATAATTGCAATATATAAAAGAAGATGTAAAGTTTTAGTTATTTTATTTTTCATTTACTTATTTTAGCAAAAACACGCTATTTTGAAGCCTTTAGTTTCTATTATTATACCAACCTATAATCGTGCACATTTAATAAATGATACGCTAGATTCTATTATACACCAAACCTATACCAATTGGGAATGTATTGTGGTAGATGATGGTTCTACAGATAACACCGCTATATTGTTACAGCAGTATATTGGTAAAGATGCTAGGTTTCAGTTTTTTACACGACCAGAACACAAACCCAAAGGCGCAAATGCATGTAGAAATTTTGGGTTTAAACAAAGTAAAGGAGACTTTATTAATTGGTTTGATAGTGATGATGTTATGGAGCCTAATAAACTACAAGTACAAGTAGATGCACTTATACAAAATCCAGAAGCTCCTTACTGTATTTGTCAAACCAAATGGATAGATAAAAATACAAATGCTTTTTTAGGTTTAAGAGCGAAGCAGATTAGTTCTGAAAAGAGAATGGAAGATTATATATTATATAAAATATTTTGGTCTATTCTAGCTCCCGTTTGGAAACGAAGTTTTATTGAAGTAAATGGTTTTTCATTTGATGAAACCCTACAGCAATCGCAAGAATATGATTTTCATATAAAAGCATTAGCTATTAATTCAAATTATATAGCTTTAGATGAGGCATTGGTTTCCATGTATAAACATGACGAAAATTTATCTAATAATATTTTTGAAAATTATAGCAAACTCGAGTCTAATATAAAAGTCAAAGAAAAAATAGTACACAAGTACTTGCATAAATTATCTGAAAAAGGAGTTGTAAAACTTCTAGAAATACAGACCCTTATGTTTAAAGATGTACTAAAAGCAAGAAAATTTAAACTGGCAGGAAAGCTTGGTTATTTAATGTTTAAAACATTACTTAAAACCAAAATATCTATTGTAAAAAAAATAGTATTTTGTATTAAAATGCCAGTAGCATACTGGTCTTATTTTATTTTTAATAAAGGCTATACTATTATTAAACCCATAGGATAACGTTATTTATGATTTCAAAAGCACAAGTAGTGAAGTTGAAAACACTTATTCGCCATAAGTGGCAATGCTGGTACCATAATACTTTTAATGCTACCGTAAAAGCACAAATAAAAAACCCAAAAGAAATACCTATTGTAATTATTAGTTTTAATCAGTTATTCTACCTAAAACAACTTGTTGCATTTTTAATAAAACATGAATTTACTAACCTTGTAATTATAGATAATAACTCTACTTACCAACCGCTTTTAGATTATTTGGATACCATAGAAAAACAGGTTAAAATTTATAGACTACAAGAAAATATTGGCCATTTATCTTTTTGGAAAACGGAATCTATTTTTAAAAAATATAGTAAAGGGTATTATGTCGTTACCGATGCAGATATTGTTCCAGATGCTAACTGCCCGGATGATTTTATGGTAACTTTTAGAAATCTATTAGATGAAGCTTATACAAGAACAAAAGTTGGTTTCTCATTAAAGGTAGAGGATATACCAGATACAAACCCAAATAAAGAAAAAATTAAACAATGGGAAGCGCAGTTCTGGAAAACGAAAGTGAAACCAAATGTTTTTAAAGCACATATTGATACTACTTTTGCATTGTATAGACCTAATTACAAATACCAACGCAAAGGGTTTACGCAAGGTTGGCGAACAGATTATCCGTTACAAGCAAAACATGGCGGTTGGTATATAGATATAAATAATTTATCGGAAGAGCAGGAATACTATATTGAAACGGCAAATGATTCTGCATCTTGGCAGTTAGATAAAGAAGGAGAATTAAAGAACCCAATACATAAAAAGCTATATACAAATGACTAAAACCAAACAACCATTAGTTTCTATTTGTATACCAACGTATAATGGCGAAGCATTTATAGCAGAAGCCATGCAGTCTGCTATTGCACAAACCTATCCAAATCTAGAAATTATAGTGTCAGACGATGCTTCCAAAGACAATACAATATCTATTATTAAAAGCTTTAAAGCGCAAACCAAGATTCCAATACATATCTATAATCATGAACCTAATGGTATTGGTGCTAATTGGAATCATTCGGTAAGAAAAGCAAATGGTGCCTATATTAAATTTTTATTTCAAGATGATGCTTTAACACCAGATTGTATTACTAAAATGATGCCTCTTGCTATACAGCCTAATGTAGGTTTAGTATATAGTAAACGAGACTTTATTTATGAAACACTTACCCCTAAAATAAAAGACTTTATTGCTTACTACGGAAATGCACATACTACTTGGCAGGATGTTAAAGTTACACCAGGTATTCTATCTGGGCGAGCATATTTAAAAGATAGGCAGTTACTAAATTCACCAAAAAATAAAATTGGGGAGCCTACAAATGTATTGCTTAATAAGTCCTGTTTTGAAAACGTAGGTTATTTTAATGAAGTCTTACAACAAGCATTAGATAGTGATTATTGGTATCGTGTAATGGCTTATTATGATGTAGGTTTTGTAGATGCCTCTTTAGCACGCTTTAGATTACACGATAAACAAGCAAGTAGTGTAAATAAAAAGAGAGAAATACCCGATAAAGATTTAATGTACAAACAATATTATACACATATCTTTAAGTATTTACATCCTAAAAATAAAAGGAAACTTCTTAAATTATATCATCCTTTATTTAAGACTTTAGCACAAATAAAACAACGTTTTAATGGTAGATAAAAATCCTTTAATAACGATAATACTTCCGGTATATAATGGGGAAAAAACCCTTAAAGCAACACTAGATAGCTTGTTGGCACAAACCTATACCCATTTTAAAATTATAATAGGGATTGATGGTACTAAAGATGCATCAAAATCTATAGCAGAAGCATATAAGGATAGTAGAATCAACATTTTTGAAAATCCAGTTAATTTAGGTTTAGCAGATAATGTAAATAAATTAATGACACTAGTACCTGCAGATAGTGATTTAATAGCAATGGCAGAGCAAGATGATTATTATGTGCCAGAACGATTAGCTTGGCAAGTAGAAATCATGCAAAAGCATCCAGAAGTAGGTTTGGTTTCCGGAATTGTAGAGTTTAAAGGGAAATCTAAAAGTATTTTATTTCCTGGTATTTTGGTAAAAGGGAAACCGTTTCCACAAGGAGAAGCATTATTTACTTATTTATACATAAATCAGTTAAAAGTAGTAAATACGTGTATGCTATTTAGAAAATCTGTGCATGAACAAAACAAGTTAAAGTTTCGGAATACCTATGGCAATTTTAATATAGATTGGGATTATATTTTGCGGTTCTCATTAGTTTCTAATATTTATGGAATACCTAAAAAGTTAGTGGTTATGAATAGAACATTAACCAATGATTCTGTAACTAGAGATAAAGATTCGCAACATAAAGCATCAAGGCAGTTGTTGAAAAATTTCAGAAAAGAATTTCCAGAAAAAATTTCTAAAAGGACGTATAATAATGCATTAAAAATGCATCGAAAAATTGAACTTGGTCATCACACTAAATTAGGAATTATTTTTAGAAGCTTATATTACTTTTTATTGTATTTTGATACATATTTTTTAATGTATGTATTGGATAAAACTAAAAGCTATTTTGTTAAAAATTAAAAGTAGTATATGAAAGAACCTAATAAATTAACAACTCAAAAATACTGGGAAACATATTACAGTAAAAACCATGCAAATAAAAAGCATATAGTTAATGTATGTTCTTATTATGATCCGTTTTGGGATCAGTTAATTAGTCAAAATAGCAAAGGTAAATCTATTATAGAAATTGGTGGATTTCCCGGAAGATACTTAGCGTATCTATCTTCAAAGTTTGGTTTGGTTCCTACCTGTTTAGATTTTAATTCAGACGAAAGCCAAATTAAAAATTCTTTTGAAATAATGGAAGTAGATCGCTTTAATATTTTACAAGAAGATTTCACCAAATACCAACCAAAACAACAATATGACTATGTGATTTCTAATGGGTTTATAGAACATTTTGATGATTTTAATACCATTTTAGACTTACATACACAATATTTAAAACCGGGAGGAAGCATGCTGGTTATGATACCAAATAAAAGATATCTAAGAAAAATTTATGGTTACTTGTGTGATTATAATAATTTAAAAGCACATAACCTTAAAAGTATGAAGTTGTCTGTTTTTAAAAAGTATGCAAAGCGTAATGATTTAAAAATTAAAACGCATCAGTACTATGGTGGTTTCCCTTTTTCGGTTCACCAAAAACAAAATGCCTTTCAAAAAGTAATTAGTAAAACTACGCGATTGGTGTTTAAAAAAATAAATCCGTACTTGATGAAAAATCCATCCAAGTATTTAAGCGCATCTATAATAGCTATTTTTGAAAAACCAATAAACGTTGAGTAAAAAAGTGAAAATAGCCATTTATTCTGGAGCCATTCCTAGCACAACTTTTGTGGAGCGTTTAATAGTTGGAATTGCTAAGCATTATGATGTATTAATATTTGGCGTGCAAAACACACCCAAGTTATATGCTTCTGCTAATATTAAAGTGCATAGTACTTCAAGAAGTTTATTCATAAATCTTATAAAAACAAAATGGCATGTTTTTGTATTGCTTTTTACAAATCCTAAACGATTATTTATTGTTATTAAAGAGATACAAAAACATAAATCATTATATTCTAAATGGCATGCCTTTACTAGGTTAATTCCTATAATGCGTTTTCTTCCAGATATAATTCATGTACAATGGGCTAAAGACGTAGATCGTTTTATGTTTTTAAAAGAAAAACTAGGGGTTAAACTCATTTTGAGTTTACGAGGTGCACACATTAATTATTCACCAATAGCAAGTCCTACTTTAGCAGAAAGCTATAAAAGAAATTTTCCAAAAGTAGATGCATTTCATGCTGTCTCTAAAGCAATTGCAATAGAAGCACAAAAATATAATGCAGAAGCTTCAAAAATAAAAGTAATTCATTCACCTATAACAGAACAAATATTCAATCTTTACAAAAACGTTGAAAAGTCAAAATCAAAAACCATTAGAATATGTGTTGTTGGTCGTTTTCATTGGATTAAAGGAATGCGTTATCTATTTGATGCTTTACGTGTATTGCAACAAGAAAATAAAACCTTTGAATGTATATGTATTGGAGAAAATTGTTTGCCTGAAGAAGCTCTTTTTCAAATAAACCAATTAGATTTATTTCAAAGTATAACGATTTTGGGTAACTTAAATCAAGAAGTGTTATTTAAAACCATGCAGTCTTGTGATGTACTAGTTCTTCCAAGTTTAAAAGAAGGAATAGCAAATGTTGTTTTAGAAGCAATGGCTATAGGTTTACCTGTAATAGCTACCCATTGTGGTGGTATGGCAGAAGTAGTTATACCTAATGAAACGGGTTGGCTTGTTCCTACTAGAAACCCTAAAGCAATAGCAAATGCAATTATGGAGGTAAAAGAAACTTCAGAAAAAGAAATACAACGTATTACAGAAAACGCATACCAATTAGTAAAAAAGGAGTTTAATGGAAATGAAAGTATCAAAAAGTTTGAAGCATTATACCAATTGGTACTTGATAAGTAATAAAATATGAAAATAAAAACAGCAATAATACCCACAAAACAAAGCTTTGCTAAAGTAGATGCTCCTCATGAGTTACACTTAGAAGCTATATGTGTTTTTGCTGCTATTGGCTTTTTTTTAGATCAAGACACTTATTATAAAGATGAGGTGGTATTGGCTCCAAGTACTAAGTATGAGTTAAATGAAAAAGGATTTGTTGTAAACTCAGAACCCTGGTTTCATTGGCATTATACGCCAAGAGATATTACCTTTAACCAAGCATTAAAGGAGTTTTCGTCTTTGTTTGAAACCATAATGCAAGAACAAACACAAGGTAAAAAAGTAATTTTACCATTATCTGGCGGATTAGATAGTAGATCGCAGGCAGTAGCATTAAAGCAAATTAATGCAGATGTTTTTTCGTATAGCTACCAATATAAAAATGGTTTTGATGAAACTTCTATTGCTAAAAAAATTGCTGAAGCATCACATTTCGATTTTAAGCGTTTTAAAATATCTAATGCCTATTTATGGGGTGTTATAGACGATTTGTTGCAATTAAATAAAGGATATTCTGATTTTACTGCCCCGCGACAAATGGCCATTTTTGAAGAATATGCTAAAATGGGTGATGTTTTTTCTTTAGGACATTGGGGAGATGTGTTGTTCGATTCTATGAACGTTTCACAATTATCTAAAGAAGAAGAAGTGCGGGTACTTCAAAAGAAACTATGTAAAAGAGGAGGTGTAGATTTTGCAAATACTTTATGGAATGCATGGGGACTACCTGGAGATTTTAATACTTATTTTGCCTCTAGAATTGAAGGATTGCTAGGCACTATTGAGATTAAAGATACTAACGCAAAGTTAAGAGCCTTTAAATCTAAATATTGGGCGCCACGTTGGACCTCAATTAACCTTGCCGTTTTTGAAAAAGCAAAACCAATTACATTGCCTTATTATGATGAAAGAATGTGCGAATTTATTTGTACCATTCCAGAAGAATATCTTAAAAACAGACAATTACAAATTGCCTATATACAATCTAAAGCACCAGAATTAGCAAGAATACAATGGCAAGACCAGAGGCCATTTCACTTAAATAATTTCAGGTATAATAAAATACCTTATAATCTACCTTATAGAATAGCGAATAAAGTTAAGAGAGAAATTAAAGCTGTTTCAGGTAAACCTTATATACAACGTAATTGGGAATTGCAGTTTTTAGGAGATGCCAATAAACAAAAACTAAAAGAAGTACTGTTAGATAGTGATTTAAAGAAATGGATACCAAAATCTATACTAGCTAACTATTATAATTCATTTTTTAATACAGATCATTTGCAAAATGCACATGCTATAAATATATTGCTTGTATTGGCAAAATTTAATCAAAAATATAATGGCTAAAAAAATTAAAATACTTTTTACAATCTCTAATTTTGATACTTCAGGAAGTGGTAAATCTGTATATGATATGGTTAAAGGACTAAATAGAGATGTTTTTGAGCCAGAAGTCTGCTGCCAAAATAATAAAGGAGAATTATTTAAGGAAATAGAACAATTAGGAGTAAAAATACATGTAAATGCTTTTAAAACAGCATATAAACCATTGTTAGGTTTTCCTTTGCGTGTATGGAAAATTTCTAAATTCTTTAAAAAAAATAAGTTTGATATCATTCATTCTTGGCATTGGAGCTCTGATTTTTCTGAACCTTTAGCAGCCAAATTAGCAGGAGTGAAGTTTGTTTTTACAAAAAAAGCAATGGGTTGGGGAAACAAAGCTTGGGTGTGGCGCTCAAAATTAAGTACAAAAATTGTTGCTGTAAATGAAGATATGATTACGCAATTCTATAAAAACACCTCTATGATGTCTAAAGTTGTTCGTATTCCTCTAGCTGTAGATATTAATCATTTTCAGCCTTTAAAAAAATCTAATGAGGCTCCAGACGGAGTTGTTTTTAATGAAAATGATTTTATAATTGTTTCTGTGGCAAATCTTGTTCCTGTAAAAGGTATTGAAATATTATTAGAAGCGGTAAATAAATTAAAAGATAAAAGTATAAAAGTATTTATAGTAGGCGATTATAATAATGATTATGGTTTGACACTTATAAAACAATATACAGATAATAAAAACTTCTCATTTCTAGGTAAGCATTTAGATGTCAGACCGTATTTGGCTATGGCAGATTTGTTTGTAATACCAACAAAAGATGAGGGGAGAAAAGAAGGTTTGCCTGTTGCTCCTATGGAAGCTATGGCCTCCGGGAGAATAGTAGTTGGATCTAATATTTCTGGGGTTAAAGATGTTTTAAAAGAGTTTCCGCAATGTATATTTTCACCCAGTGATATTACCGATTTAGCTGAAAAAATTCATCAAATAAAAGGAATGTCAATGAATGAAAGACAAAAACTAGCTAATGCCATGAGAGAATATGTTAAGCGAGAATTGTCTGTAGTATCATTTGTTGAAAAACATGAAGAATTATACCTTAAATTGAAGAACTAACTATGCTATTTAATTCTATAGATTTTGCGATATTTCTGCCAGTTGTGTTTGTTTTATATTGGTTTGTAGCGCAGAAGAATTTAAGAGCTCAAAACCTATTAATCGTAATTTCTAGCTATGTATTTTATGGGTGGTGGGATTATCGGTTTTTAAGTTTAATTCTTTTTAGTACACTAGTAGATTTTACTATCGGAAAGTATTTATTTTTATCTAAAAAAAAACAAAATAGAAAGATACTGCTATGGACAAGTCTTATTGTTAATATTGGTTTACTTGGTTTCTTTAAGTACTACAATTTTTTTGCAGACAATTTTGTGCAAGCCTTTTCTTTTTTTGGACAAGAAATTCAGACAAATACACTGAATATCATTTTACCAGTTGGTATTAGTTTTTACACTTTTCAAACCTTAAGCTATACCATAGATGTGTATCGGAAAAATTTAGAACCTACTAGAGATTTTAGTGCTTTTGCTGCTTTTGTAAGTTTCTTCCCGCAATTAGTAGCAGGTCCTATTGAACGTGCCTCTAATTTGTTACCGCAGTTTTATAAAAAACGAGTGTTTAATTATGCGAATGCGGTAGATGGATTAAGACAAATTCTTTGGGGTTTATTTAAAAAAATAGTGATTGCAGATAATTGTGCGCAATTTGTAAATATTATTTTTACTAACCATGCAGATTATTCAGGAAGTACATTACTTTTTGGTGGTATCTTTTTTGCTTTTCAGATTTATGGGGATTTTTCAGGATATAGCGATATAGCAATAGGTACTTCTCGTTTATTTGGTTTTAACTTAAAGCAAAACTTTGCATTTCCATATTTTTCAAGAGATATTGCTGAGTTTTGGAGACGTTGGCACATCTCATTGTCGACTTGGTTTAGAGATTATGTATATATTCCTATAGGAGGGTCTAGAGGAACTAAGAGTAGACAAGTACGTAATGTGTTTATTATTTTTATTGTAAGTGGTTTTTGGCATGGAGCGAATTGGACATTTATTGTTTGGGGATTTCTAAATGCACTTTATTTTGTTCCTTTATTACTTTTAAATAAAAACAGAAGCAATACAGATGTTGTAGCACAAAAAAGTTTATTACCAAGTATTAAAGAGTTTATTAATATGAGTATTACTTTTTTAATGACTGTTTTAGCTTGGGTGTTTTTTAGAGCCGAAAACATTGGTCATGCATTAGATTATTTGAACGGTATGATCAATCTATCTCTATTTTCTATTCCAGAAATTCGCCCAACATATTTATTCGTATTAATCTTTATCTTTATTGTTGTGGAGTGGTCTGGTAGATGTAATCAATATGCAATAGAGCGCTTATGGTTTAAATATCCGAAATTTGTAAGATTAGCAATTTATTATACTATTACTATTGCGATTTTTTTATTTAGTGGTAAAGAACAAGATTTTATATATTTTCAATTCTGATGAAAAAATTTCTAATTAATATATTATTGTTTTTAGGATTGATTTGTGTTTCAGTTTTTATAATTTTCTATAATGTGAATAATGGGCATGTTGATGCTTTTTATTCTAGGTTTACTACGCCTAAACAAAGTTCTTTAGTACTTGGTACTTCCAGAGCAGCACAAGGGATTGTTCCTGAAGTATTAAACGAAGAACTAGGAAGAGATGATATATTTAATTATTCATTTACCGTTGCACATAGTTCATATGGACCTGTATATTTAGAAAGTATAAAGAAAAAGATTGTAAAGAATTCAAATGATTGTGTTTATATCGTTACGGTAGACCCTTGGAGTATTTCGGCAGATAAGGAAGATCAGAATAATATTTTAAAATTCATAGAAAATGGGAAATGTGTAGAAACTATTTGGTTTGTTAATTCTAAGCCAAATGTTCAATATTTATTATTTAACTATAATGAAAGTTATATTAATTTATTTAATAAAAACAAAAAGATGTTTTTACATGATGATGGATGGTTGGAGGTAAATGTAAAAAAAATGGATAGTGTAAGAATAAATGAAAGAGTAAAATTTTATAAAGAAGAAATAATGCCTAATAACACTTTCTCAAAAGTAAGATTTGAATACCTATTAAAAACTATTCAATTTTTAAAAAAACATGGAAAGGTGTATTTGATAAGACTTCCAATACATCCTAAATTAATGGAAGTAGAAATGCAGTATATGGCAAACTTTAATGGTTACATTAACGAAGCAATTAATTTAAGTAATGATTATTTTGATATGACCAAATTTAACAATGAGTTTGATTATACAGATGGTAATCATCTTTATAAAGAATCAAGTAAAAAAGTATCTAAATTAATTGTTAATAGAATCAATAATAATAAGTAGGAAATAAATGAAAATAGGAATCGTTTTATCTAAACCACCTACGTACTCAGAAACCTTTTTTAATTCTAAAATAAAAGGGCTTCAGTCTAATGGCTTTGATGTAGTTTTATTGGTGCAAAAAAAGGATTCCAATTTTAAATTATGCAAAACAAAAGTCGCACCTGCTGTTTATAAGAAAAATTTGCTTCTACAGTTTTTTACTACACTTTTAGTTGGTTTGAAATTCATCTTCTTTTCAAGACGAATATTAAAATTTATACAATTAGAAAAACAAGAGAATAAAAATTGGTCTCAGGTTTTTAAAAACCTGTATACCAATGCACATATTTTAACTACTAAATTAGATTGGGTGCATTTTGGATTTGTCACTATGGCTATACAGAGTGAACATGTAGCTAAAGCAATTAACGCTAAAATGGCTATTAGTATGAGAGGCTTTGATGTAGATGTATTTCCATTAAAACACAAAGAGGAATATGTTTCTATATGGAAACATGTAGATAAAGTACATAGTATCTCTAACTATCTTTTAGAAAAAGCATATGTATTGGGCTTATCAAAAAATATAGCTTATCAAATAATTACTCCAGCTTTAGATACATCCAAATTTATAAATCCAAGTGCTTTACAACTCAAGCCTATAGAGTTTGTAACGATTTCAAGATTGCATTGGATGAAAGGATTACATTACACACTAGAAGCACTTGCTATTTTAAAAAGTAAAGGAGTTAACTTTAAATACACCATCATTGGTTCTGGTAAAGCATTTGAATCTCTTTCTTTTGCAATTCATGAATTAGATTTAAAACAGGAAGTTGTTCTAGTTGGTGATAAGCCTCAAAAAGATATTATTAATTATCTTTCTAAGGCGAATATGTATTTGCAATACAGTAATTCGGAAGGTTTTTGTAATGCAACGTTAGAAGCACAAGCTATGGGATTACTTTGTATCGTATCTAATGGAGGCGGTTTAATTGAAAATGTTTTAGATAAGCAAACAGGTTGGGTGGTACCCAAAAGAAATCCCGAAGCTTTAGCTAATAAAATAATAGAAGTGATACATTTACCAGAAGTAGAAAAAAACAAAATATCTAAACAAGCAATAGCAAGAGTACATGAAAAATTTAACTTGCAATTGCAAGAAAAACAATTTGTAGCATTTTATGAGTAAAGTGATTATTTTATTAGGGCAACGTGTACGAAGCGGAACCAATTTTGTGGGCTCTACCATGGCTATGCATCCAGATGTGGTTACTTTACCTCCAAATAAATCATTAGGAGAGTTTAATTTGTTTTATGATAATGCTATAATTGATAATGTTTTTATAAAAGTAGCTCAAAAGAGTTTTGGATTAGAGGTTTCTGTTAAAGAACAAGATGGCTTTTTAAAATTATATGGAGCGAGTTGGTTGCAACTATTAATTAAAAAATATGCGATTAAAGAAGATCAAATTATATTTATTAAGTCACCAGTCATTCATACTATTAATTTATGGGAAAAAACATTTCCTGAATCGCAAATCGCCGTAATTTATAGAGATGGTAGAGACAATGTTATTTCTTCTGTCAAAGCTTCAAATGACAATAGAAATTGGCATACATTTTCCATTAAACTAAAGAAAAGATGGAATTATTATTCTGGAAGGTCTTTTATTAATCATACTAAAGATTGGGTGGTTACAGCAAATAAAGTAGCTTCAATAGCTAATACAAAACAGGTTCAGAAGTTTAAATATGAAGATTTAAATAATTCCGAAGAAAATATAGAAAAGCTTTTACAGCATTTTAAGTTGCGTTGTAATGCAGATATACTTAATGCCTGTTTGCAAGCTCCAGTGGTTGGAAGCTCTTTTGGTATAGATACCAAAAAAATGGCAAAACCAAATTGGACACCAGAAACCGACAAATCAAAATTTAAATTCTCTAACAAATGGAACCATTGGAAGTTTTTTAAAAAAGCTGTTTTTAAATATTTAGCAGGTAAAGAACTTATTGTATTAGAATATGAAAAAGATAATAAATGGTAATTCTTATTCCTGAAAATATTAGATAGATGAATTTTGTTATAACTAATACATCCATAGATTTTAATAAAGCAGAGACTTTAGCTATACAAATACAAGAGAAAAGTATAGGTGAATACAATGTATATACAGAAAAGAATGCAAAAGTATATGAGAATTCTGAGTATGTGGTCTGTATAAGAGGATATATTAGTGATTTATCTTTACCCAAAGAAGCTGTAGAAAAACAAATCTTTTCTGCAGTAAATAAAATAGTGGAAAATTGGCCAGTTCCTGATGAAATTACCGGAAGTTTTACGCTAGTAATATTTAGTAAAAAAGATTCTAAAATCATTTTTTGTAATGACTTAATAGGGGTTTACCCATTGTATTATAGTATAAAAAAAGAAAGTATCATTATTGCTTCTAGTACAATATTTGCCAGTTTAGCAGAAGATATAGAACTAGATGCTGTAGGAATTACACAACGAGCAATAGGAAAAGAGTTTTCAAATATTGGGTCTAGAACCATCCTAAACGGATTTAGACGTTTGCTACCTGGGGAGTATATTTCGCTAAAAAATAAAAGCTTTTCTATCATTAAAAAATATGATAACTCTTTATATAAAATAAATACCACTAAGCGTAAACTTACTATAAACAACTATAAAACATTTTGGAGTTGTTATAAAAAAGAAGTCAGTTACGCTACTGCAAAGTTTAATAAAACATATTTGGCTTTAAGTGGCGGAATGGACAGTAGACTTCTATTAGGAACACTTTCAGATAATTCTAACACCACTTGTTTAACCTATGGTAATTCTGAAAGTTATGAAGTGAAAATAGCTAAGCGATTAGCAACATTAAAAGGTTTCGAATTTAAAAATTATTCTGATTTAGATTTGTATTTTCCATCTCCAAAAATTATTCAGAAGTATACATTAAAAACCGAAGCATTAAATATAGCTAGTTGGTTAGAGATTTTAGAGAATTATAGTCAAGATAAAGATGCTGTAATTTTACTTGGTGATATGTGCGAAGTGTTACCAGCTAGAAACATAAAGACTTTTTCTAGTAGAGAATCCAGGATAAGTAATTTTTTTAAAACCCATGTTTTAAATAAAGATTATAACTTAACACTTGCAAACAATGCTACTTTTATTTCGTGGAAAAATGCCAAAATAAAAAAAGAATTACAGCGCTACACGAAACAAAAGTTTGCAAAATTAGAGGTAACTATAGATTATGAAGATCTTATTAAAAAAGTTACGCTTGATTTAGAGGAACTATTAGGTAGAGTAGAAGCACATAAATTACCGTATGTAGAACTTTATGATGAACTGTATTCTTGGTATACACATGCTAGAATTCCTATGGGTAAACAAATATTAATTTGTGATAGTAAATTTAGTGCTATCTCACCTTCAATGACTATCGCGGTTTTAAGAGCAGCTAGTAAAATTCATCCCAATAATAGATTAAATTATAGGTTCATGAATGCTCTCTTTGCATCCAATAAAGAATTAAAAAAATTAAATAGAATACCAACAAACCAATCGCCTATAATACCACGTAATTTTCCAAGTATTTTGGTGTTTGCTGTTTGGGGAATCCGTTCTAAAATAGATCAATATTTAATAAGAAAAGTTTTAAAAAAGAAAAATCCAAATTTAAGATATAGGCTTTTTAAAGGTTTAAATTGGGTGAAAATATATCAAAATGAAAACATTAAAGAACGATTAAATAATTATTTTAATACAAATTATTTAGGTGAAGAATTAGTGAATAATTATAAAGAAACTATTTTGAAAAGACAAAGTTTAGAAAAATGGCCATTAACTAATTCTGATATTATTTCATTAGCCTCATTAAATAGTGAATTACACCTTATTAAACCATTAAAAAAAAATAAAAAATAAGATACGTATCACTTAGCTTTCTTACTTTTACCACTAGCAAAATTAATGAATGTTTGAATTTTTAAAATATTTACAACCAACAAGCTACTTTTCACTGCGTAATAAAGATGGAGAAACTATATTTCCTGTTGTATCCAATTTACCACAAGCAATAATAAAGCAGTTAACTGTTGATTCAAACTTTAAAACTGAAATAGCTAAACAATATGACTTGTCTTGGCAAGCTGCACAAAAAGGGTTTATTGGTAAATCTAAAAAGTATTCTGAATTTGAAGAGGTAGCATTAGTAGATAACTATATATTTTCCAGAAAGTATTTTAGCCGTTTTTGGGTCTTTTATGTACTGTGCCTTCGCCTATTAAGTTTTAATAACCCATTTACAGAAATTGCAGCTTTTTATAACTCAAGAAATATAAAAAGAAGTAAATATTTAAAGGCGCCAATTTTATATAATGAATTTGTAACCTATAATTCTTCGCTTCTTATAGAAAAACCTAAAGTATCTGTTATCATTCCAACATTAAACAGATACAAATACTTATTAGACGTTTTAAAAGATTTAGAAAAACAAGATTATAGTAATTTTGAAGTGATTGTTGTAGACCAATCCCAACCATTTCAAAAAAACTTTTATGATTCCTTTTCTCTAGATTTACATGTGGCTTTTCAAGAAGAAAAAGCATTGTGGTTGGCTAGAAATAATGCAATAAAAAAAGCAAAAGGAAATTATGTGTTGCTTTTTGATGATGATAGTAGAGTAGATCCAGATTGGATTAGTAATCACTTAAAATGTTTAGACTTTTTTAATGCAGAGATTTCATCTGGTGTTTCTATTTCAACTGTAGGTGCAAAAGTACCAGAGCATTATTCTTTTTTTAGAATAAGTGATCAATTAGATACCGGAAATGTACTTATAAATAAAGATGTTTTTAATACCCTAGGATTGTTTGATAGACAATTTGAAAAGCAACGTATGGGAGATGGTGAGTTTGGATTAAGAACTTATTTACAAGGGTTTTTAAATGTTTCAAACCCTTATGCAAAAAGACTTCATTTAAAAGTAGATTCGGGAGGCTTGCGTGAAATGGGGAGTTGGGATGCTTTTAGGACTAAAAAATGGTTTGCACCTAGACCTATACCAAGTGTATTATACTTTTTTAGAAAATACTTTGGTAATAAAACAACTAAATTAGCATTGTTACGCACAGTGCCATTATCTATAATGCCTTATAAATTTAAAACAAACAAAAGCATGATGGTTCTAGGCGTTTTTGTTTCTTTGTTACTTATTCCACTTGTACTTTTTCAAGTATTTAAATCTTGGCGTTTATCAAGTAAAAAACTAAAAGAAGGAGCATTAATTGAATCATACCATTGATAGAGAAAAGCAAACATATTCTATTCGTTACATCAGAGTTTCCACCACAACCTGGAGGTATAGGAAATCATGCCTATAACATAGCAAAACAGCTTCTAGAAAATAATTATGCAGTGCAAGTAATTACAGATCAACGTTCCGTTTCTGGGGAAGAAGAAAAGGGTTTTGATGCAATGCTTAATTATAAAGTGCATCGCGTACACATAACTAAAATTAGATTTTTAATGTATGTTAAGCGGTTAATCTTATTATTTGATACTATTAAATCTGTTGATAAAGTCATTGCTTCAGGAAAATTCTCTCTATGGATAGTTGCCTTTGTAAGTGTTTTTTATAAAAAAAAATATATAGCTGTTATTCACGGAAGTGAAGTGAATTTTTCAAATACATATTTAAAAACAATTACAAATAAATCTTTAAAACGATTTTCTAAAATAATAGCTGTTTCTAATTACACAAAGGGATTGGTTGAAAATGTTTGTTCAAATGTTGTTGTTATTCCAAACGGAATAAATGCAGAGAATTTAAATAAAACACCATTAAAAAATAAAACATTAATTGGTTATCCAAAATTGATTACCGTTGGAAATGTTTCTGAAAGAAAAGGCCAATTACAAGTTATAAAACATCTGCCAGAATTAATTAAATATTATCCAGAAATACATTATCATTGTATAGGTCTTCCTACGCAAAAAGAACAATTTTCTCAAATAGCTAAAGAATTAAATGTTTTAAATTATATTACATTTCACGGAAGGGCAACCGATCAAGAACTTAAAAGTTGTTTAAAAGAAAGTGATATTTTTGTTATGTTGAGTGGTTTAACTAAAACTGGAGATGTTGAGGGATTTGGTATTGCTCTTATTGAAGCTAATTATATGGGTTTACCATGTATAGGTGCTACAGGTTGTGGTATTGAAGATGCTATTAAAAATAATTATTCAGGAAAATTAATAGAACCTAGTAATGCAAAAGCTTTTATAACTGCCATTCAAGATATTATAGCAAATTATGAAGCCTACAAAAAAAATGCAAAAAAATGGTCGATGCAACATGAATGGAATTCTATAGTAAAACAATATATTAAAGAAATAGAATATTGAAACTAGCTATTATTTCGCATACAGAACATTATAAAACAAATAATGGGGAAATTGTTGGTTGGAGCCCAACGGTTAATGAAATTAATCATTTACTAAATGTTTTTGATGAAATTTATCATGTAGCTATGCTCTATGATGGCAAAGCACCTAAAAGTGCAATGGCTTATTCTAACCAAAGAATAAAGTTTGTAGCATTAAAACCATCTGGAGGTAAAACCATCTTAAGTAAGTTACATTCTGTTTATAATGCTCCGAGTGTTTTAAAAACGGTGTCAGAAACACTTAAAAAAGTAGATGTTTTTCAATTAAGAACACCTACAGGAATAGGTGTTTATTTAATTCCGTATTTTACATTTTTTTCCAATAAAAAAGGATGGTATAAATATGCAGGAAATTGGAATCAAAAAAATCCACCTTTAGGGTATCGATTACAACGTTATATGCTGAAACATCAAAACAGAAAAGTAACCATTAACGGAAAATGGAAAAACCAACCCAAAAACTGTTATACTTTTGAAAACCCATGTTTAACCGTTAAAGAAGTAACATTAGGTGAACAAATTATTACATCTAAAAAAACATTTCGTAAAGTCTCATTTTGTTATGTAGGAAGATTAGAAAAAGAAAAAGGAGTGGAGCGTATTATTAAAGCTTTTACAAGTTTATCTTTAAAACATAAACAAAAGGTTGATAAAATACATTTAGTTGGTAATGGTAGCGATTATAATTATTTTAGAGAATTAGCCAAAAACAGTGGGCTTAATATTGTATTTCATGGTTTTTTATCTAGAAAAGAGGTTTTTAATGTATACAAAGAATCTCACTTTTTTTTAATGCCAACTACAGCTTCAGAGGGGTTTCCAAAAGTAATTGCAGAAGCAATGAATTTTGGTTGTATTCCAATTGTATCTAATATATCTTCCATCGGTCAGTATATAATAGATCATGAAAATGGTTTCTTAATAAAAGAAGTAACTATTGAAAATATAGAAAAACATATAAAAACGGTTTTAGATTTTACTACAGAGGATTATTTGAAATTAGTAATTAAACGTGAGCAAGTAGTTAGTAAATTTACTTTTCAACACTATAATAATAGAATATTAAACGATATAATTTAATTCATTGAATTCCAGGTTTCTAAAAAATAAAAAAGATAATTATATAGGTTTAGTGCTTATTCATTTAGCTATAGGGGTTGCTTTATATCTATTTGAGCCACTTTCAAAATTATATTTTATTGTTACTTTATTGTATTTTCTATTTAGAATAATAATGTCCCCGGCTTCACAAAAAACCAAAGAAGTGCTTTTAGCCTGTGCCTACTTTGCTGGAGCAGAAGTTTTATTTAGGATGACTAAAGGGGGGTTAGCATATGAAGCATCAAAATATTTAGTAATATTATTTATGTTAATGGGGATGTTCTTTAGAGGTATTTCAGGTAAAGGATATGTGTATTTTTTGTATCTAATACTTTTGGTTCCAGGAGTTTTAGTTGCGTCAACTACTTTAGGATATAGTGCTAATTTTAGAACAGCGGTAGCCTTTGTTTTAAGTGGACCAGTATGTTTAGGTATTGCTGCTTTATTTTGTTTTGATAGAAAGGTCACAAAAAATACCTTAATAGAAATTATAAATTTCTTAGCACTACCATCTATTGCTACAACAATGTACTTATTTATATATAATCCAAGTATAAAAGAAACCTTATCTGGTACAGCATCAAATGCTGCTTCATCAGGTGGTTTTGGCCCTAACCAAGTATCAACAGCTTTAGGTTTAGGTATGTTTGCTTTAGTCGTTAGATTATTTGTGAAATCTCCAACATTAATCTTAAAAATAATAAATCTAACTATTTTAATAGCTATGTCTTTTAGAGCTCTTGTTACTTTTAGTCGTGGTGGTGTTTTTGCCGCAATTATAGTAATTATAGCCTTTTTAGTTACTATTTATTTTAAATCATCTGTTAAAGTAAAAAATCAAATCGTAGCTTCATTTATTTTATTAAGTATTGCAATAGTAGTTACCTGGTTAATTAGTTCAACATTAACTTACGGTTTAATTGATAAAAGATATTCCAATAAAGATTCATTGGGTAGAGATAAAGGAGATGTATCTACTGGGAGATTTGAATTATTCGAAGAAGAAATGCAAGGATTTTTACAGAATCCCTTTTTAGGTATTGGAATTAGTAAAACACAAAATATACGTGTAGAAAAAGAAGGTAAAAGACTTCCTTCTCATAATGAAATTGGAAGGTTGCTGTCAGAACATGGTTTGCTAGGAATTGTAATGATTTTGATATTAGGCCTAAGACCTCTTATTTATAGATCAAAAAATAAACGGAATAATTATTTTTATGCATTTTTATGTTTCTGGTTTGCAACTATAAATCATTCAGGAATGCGTATTGCGGCTCCTGCATTATTATATGCACTTTCTTTATTAAATGTAAAATATGAAAAACATCCTGTACATAGGAAACAAATTAAATAATAAAAACAGTAACCTGTCTTCCATTTGCGTTTTAGGGCCTAGGCTAGAACAGGAAGGCTATACCCTTAGGTATGCATCTACCTATCCAAATAAAATAATACGCATGCTTGACATGCTTTGGCATTGTTTTAAATATAGAAATAGTACAGATATTGTAATTATAGATACATATAGCACTTTGAATTTTTATTATGTATTGGTAACAAGTCAATTGTGTAGAATATTAAAACTAAAATATGTTACTAGTTTAAATGGAGGTAATTTGCCTATGCGTTTAAAAAATAACCCAAGGCTTTGTCGTGTTATTTTTGCTCATGCCTACAAATTAGTTTCTCCTTCGGTCTATTTAAAAGAAGCATTTAAAGCACATGGCTATCAAAAGGTGACTTATATTCCTAACAGTTTAAATATGGAAAATTACAAGTTTCATATAAAAGATTTTCAAGAAGTAAAGCTCTTATGGGTGCGTTCATTTGCAAGTATCTACAATCCGAAGTTGGCTGTCAAGTTGTTAAAAATATTACAAGATTCTGGTATTCCAACCAGGCTGTGTATGGTAGGCCCAGACTCGGATGGGACTATGGAAACAGTAAAACAATTAGCAGAAAATCTTAAGGTTGAAGTTACAATTACTGGAAAACTACCTAAGGAAGAGTGGATAGCATTGTCTAAAGACTATAATGTTTTTATAAATACCACCAATTTTGACAACATGCCAGTAAGTGTCATTGAAGCCATGGCTTTAGGACTACCTGTGGTTTCCACCAATGTAGGAGGGATGCCTTATTTAATTGAAGATGGCAAAGATGGGCTGTTGGTAGAAAAGAATAATGTAGATGCTTTTGTAAATGCTATAAAACAACTAGTACAGCATCCAAACAAAACACAAAGCATGACCATAAATGCCAGAAAAAAAGTAGAATCCTTCAGTTGGAACTTGATGAAAAAACAATGGATGGAAATATTAAGTTAATACGTTCTTCTTTTTACTAGCTTCTCCTTTTAGTGAAAGACGACCAAGCGTGAAAAATTAGTACCTGTTCTTTTTTAGTGTAGGGAAGAGCTGATCCATGGCTATACCTGGCCAAAGAAAAACGATACGGAGGTTTTGTAAACCTTCAAAAGCGGTAATAAAAGAAAAAAATCAACGTTTATCTTCAGAGTTCTTTGATTTTAATTGCGCAATAATATGCTTCTCATCCGCCCTGAAATATTCACAAAAAGCCTTAAGACTAACAAAATTATTAGGGGGTAAACCAAAGTGTGAATTAATGTCTTTAATGTATTGACGCGCTTTTTTAGAACAGATGCCGTTTATCAGTTCTATATCTTTTGTGTATAAAAATGGAATAATCATAACTTCAAACTGTTTTTTTGGGGAATAAATAATGAAACAATCTATCCAAAAATTTTCAAGGGCTTAGTCTTGTTTTTTTTTAGGAACTTTTATCTAAAATAATAAATTAATAATATATTTCCTACAATTTCAAGTCTTAAAATCTTGTTAAATGCTTAAAATTGAGTTGTTTAGATGATTTTCTACCCTGTAATAATACCAACCCAATACCTACTAGCGGGTAACCCTATAGATACCTAGGGGGAACCCTATAGAAAAACAAATAGGGAAGTAAAGGGAAATAACGAGAAGGAAACGGAAAAAAAAGTACCAAAAAGTACAAAAAAGACAAATCAGGTAAATAAAAGATATTTCAGAGCTATTTTCAGTAAATAATAGAAACAATTACCATATATGGGAATTCTTGTCATTATGCAAAGATTAGGATGCTAACTTTATGATAATGAGAGTAGATAGCTTGCGCAAAATAAATAGGTCGACATGTTTATGCAGCCTACCCATTAAAAAGGAATTGTTTAATCAGTAAATAGATATAGTTTTTAAAATGAAATATTCCAAAGCTATATCTATTTGCATAAAACTTAGAAATCATGGCAAAAGTAAAGTCATTATTTAATGTAGAAGGAACACTGGGAGAAGTAACCTTTTATAAAAACGAATCAGAATATTATATCCGTAGCAAAGGAGGAGTAAGTAAAAATCGTATTTTAAACGATCCTGCTTTTGCAAGAACTAGAGAAAATCTTACCGAGTTTGGAAATTCAGCTACCAGTGGTAAAATGCTACGTCGAAGTATTGTTAGTTTAATGAACGATGCAAAAGACAATCGTGTGTCTTCAAGATTGACTCAAGTTATGAGTAGAGTTAAAAATGAAGATCTAACATCTCCTAGAGGAGAACGTAATGTGGCTACAGGTATCTTAACTCCTCTAGGAAAATCCAGGCTAAAAGGATTTAATTTTAATAAAAAAGCTGTTCTAGAGAGTGTTTTACAGGCCGCTTTTACTTTAAATACTACTACTGGTGAAGTGTCTATTCCAGACCTAATTCCAATACAGCAATTAGAGTCTCCAGAAGGGGCTACGCACGTTGAGTTTAGCGCTGGCTTTTTAAACCTAGATTTTGAAACTGGTGATAAAGATTTACAGTTAAGCAATTTTGTAAATCTAGCTATAGACGCAACGGTTTCTACGGTAACATTAACACCTCTAGGAGTTCCTGCTGGTACCGGACAGGATTTTTATTTTTTAAAAGCAGCATTTTTTCAAGAGATTAATGCGGTACAATACCCGCTTAATAATGGGGCGTTTAATACCTTACAGCTTATAGAGGTAATATAAACCTTTAGACAAATAGGTGTTTTAAAAGGACTGTTCATAGGTACAGTCCTTTTTTTATTTTAGGATGCTAGTATAGTAACACTAAAAATAATAAAATAAAACCTCCTCCCATAATAAACTCTACGGTCTAGAGAGGTAACAGAAGTCCAAACGGAGAATTTAGAATCAAAAGTATGCCTAAATCAATAAAGGAAATCCCTAATAAAAACTTTGTAGTTTTTAAGCTCCAGCATACAAAGTACAAGCAGTATAAACTACTTCAATAAATACTTGCATAATTATCCTAACTTAGTATCTTTACGCTAACTAAGATTTTGTATGCCCAACAAAGTAGATATTCATTTTAATATTTCAGAAAGAAAAATACTGCTACGTATTTTTGATCTGTTATCTGTCTTTGTATCTCTTTATATTATTGGTCATTTTTTTGAGTTTGATTACTTTTATATAGATGTAGAAAACTGTGTATGGATTACGGTATTGGCTATATACTTAACCGTTTTTGGTACTGTATTTGAATTGTACGACTTACAAAAAGCAAGTAAAAAAGAGTCCGTTTTAGCTAATATTGTATTAACTGTATCGGTTACTGTTCTGTTTTATTTGCTGACTCCCTTTTTTACTCCTTTTTTACCTGAAAATAGGTTACAGATTTTATACTTTTATTTAGCAATAACCATAGCTCTAGTGGTCTGGAGATTGGCTTATATTACTTTTATAACCTCCCCACGATTTTATAAAAAAGCATTGATAGTAGGAGAGGTTTCTAATATACAACCCATTATTAATGCCTTTAAAATTGCCGATCCTAATTATAAGGTCGTTGGTTTTATTAACTGTGAAGAAAAACGAGCAGATACTATTAAAATTAATGGGGTTAAAGAGTTTCAGCCTAGCGTATTACGAGAGATTATTATTAAAGAAAAAATCTCTGAAGTTGTAGTAGCTAGCTATAACTCTGAGACCATTACTCCAGAAATTTACCACGACTTAATAAGCCTTTTAGAAAAAGGGTTTCCTATTAGAGAATATACCCAGGTGTATGAGGACATGACTAATCGTGTACCTGTGCAATTTGTAGGTAAAGATTTTTATAAATATTTCCCTTTTAGTAGAAGTAACCAAAATAAGCTTTATTTATTTTTTCATCGCCTTTTTGATATATTCCTGTCTATTCTAGGAATTGTAGCTACTGTTTTTATAATGCCATTGATACTACTAGGAAATGTATTAGGAAACAGAGGTCCTTTATTTTATACCCAAGAACGTGTTGGTAAAAACGGAGACTTCTTTAATATTGTTAAGTTTAGAAGCATGGTTACAGATGCAGAAAAAAACGGAGCGGTTTGGGCAAGTAAAAACGATGCTAGAGTTACTTTTTTTGGTAAGTTTTTGCGTAAATCAAGGTTAGACGAATTGCCTCAGTTTATTAATATACTTAAAGGAGATATGAGTTTAATTGGTCCACGACCAGAACGACCATGTTTTGTCGAAGAGCTATCACAAGTAATTCCTTTTTATGAGACTAGACATATTGTAAAACCTGGACTTACAGGTTGGGCACAAGTAAAAGTTAGATATGGTTCTAGTGTAGATGATAGTTTACTAAAGTTACAGTATGACCTGTACTATATTAAGCATAGAAGTTTCTTTTTAGATGCTAATATTATTATTAAGACCATGAGTACTATGATCTTTTTTAGAGGACAGTAGGGGTAGGTTTTAGGGATTAGGCATGAGGTGTTAGGGAGTAGGTATTAGGTGTTAGGTGTTAGGGATGAGGTATTAGGTATTAGGTATCAGGAAGTGTTAAACCTTCTAGTTTTTTATAAATAGAGATATATAGCTTGCTTTAGTAAAAAAGATCGACAGTTAGGAGCTTACTTGCTTTTGGTATAGTAACGCACCAGATATACATATCTTACGGTTAAAGCAACTAGTAAAGGGATTAGTGCATAAGCAAATCGTTGTACTCCCATTACCCAATGAAATACTAATAAGCATAACAAGATAATAAGCAGTTTAATATATTTAATAAACCAGCTTTTAGGTTGTGTTTTTAGTACTTGATTTACTACAAAAAGATTAAGTGCAAAGGCCCAAAGCAGGTTATAATTGTTGGCTGTTGCTGTATGGTCTGTAGCAAACCATAATAATAAAATAAACACACCAATAACACCTGTTATAATAAAAAGGGCAGTATCTAACCATCTACTTCTTTTACCTTGCTTAAAGTCTTTATAAGTAAGACCTAGTATAAAAATACCTAGTAGGCCTAAAACAAAAATAGGACTACTAAAAAAGGGCTGTTCTTGCTTTACTTCTTTTTTGCTATATAGTGTTTCTTGCTTGGTTACAAGGTTTTCTCCTGTGGTTTTAATACTTGCATTATTAAAAAACAGATGTATATATTTAGGTAAAAACATATACTCATAAGGCGTGGCTTGTTTGTCTATTATAGACCCAAGAGCGATATCAATACCTAGGCTTCCCCAAGAGTTCCATTGTAAGTTATGCTGAATTAAATCTCTAAAAGTGTATTCTCCTAGATCAGGAGGAGTATTAAACTGTATGTTTTTGTTTGTAATCTCTTCGGCAACATCTCTAATTTTAGTTGCACAGTTATCATAAAAGAAATCGTATAAATAATCTTTGTTTTGAGGTAAAGCATTGGTTTCAAGAAAGGCATGCATGTCTTGCTTTTCTTTTGTAGTAAGATTTAAAACTTGCTCTCTAATAGATCTGTTTTGCCTTTTGTAATAGTCAATAACAGGATATGTAGGACTATGGCCTTGAGAGTATAAGAGCTTTCCTCTAGCAAAATTTAAGTAAAAATTAGGGTCGTTAAACGGAAACCTTCCGTAGTCATACACCACATCTGTATATGGAGTTTTTACACGAATACCATTATGCCCGAAAGCATCATTTAACGAAGTACCAGGCCCAATGGTTAAAATGCTTATTTCTGTATGGTTATATACATTTTGTGCTTGGGTAATTACAAAAGAGAAAAAGAATACTACAACTAGAAAGCGTTTTGTCATTTTTTACGGTATTAACTATCTAAAACAGCTAAAGTCTATTTTTAAAGAAAATACATTAGAGTACAAAGCAACACTTTGGTCGCCAATATCTGTAAATGCATAGTCTACTTGAATGCAATTGTATTTAAAACCAATACCTATACTAGGTTGAAAGCTTACCTTTTCTGAATTATCTAATTGCAATTCATTTTGAAAATTACCAACACCACCTCTTAGGTAAATCATGTCTATATAGCCTACTTCAAAACCAAAAGAAGGAGTAATACTAGCTATGGAAGTAGAAATTAAATCGTTATTTTCTTCAAACCTTATATTTAGGTCTACTTCTGTAAGAATAGAAAAGTCATAACGATAAATGAATTTTTTAGCAATACCAAATTGTAATTTAGGTATTGTTAGTTCTGTAGTTTCTGGTAGTTCTTGATTTTGTCCTTCAACAGCATCCTGTACTGTAGCAAACTCCTCTTCATCAATAGCCCAAGAGTTAAAGGTGGTTGTAATGTCTCTAGCCATAATTCCGAATTTCCATTCGTTTCTAGTTTCAAACTGTATGGCAGCATCTAAACCAAATCCCCAAGAGTTTGCAAAGTCACCAATAACACGACGTATTACTTTTGCATTAATACCATAGTTTAAACCTTCAAAAGGTAGTTTTCTAGCGTATGAAAATGTAACCCCATAATCTGCTGTAGAAAATAAACTAATTCGGTCATAGTTTATGTTTCCGTCATCATCAATTAATTGTGTGGTGTTTAAAATATCATCTACTGCAAAACGTATTAAAGAAATACCAATAGCACTATTATTATCTATAGGCATTGCAAAGGCTGCGTAGTCATAATTAGCAATGTTTGCAAAGTAGCTAGAATGCATTAAAGCAAGTTGTTTGTCTTCTATATGTACTAATCCTGCAGGATTCCAGTAACCAGAATTTACATCGTGAGAGAATGCGGTTACTGCATTGCTCATACCTAAAGCAGCAGCATCGACACCAATATTCATAAATTCATTAGAATATTTTCGTGTGGTTTGTGCAGAAACAGATACACAAAAAGTTAGTAGTAGTATAGTTAGTAGATTTTTCAAGAATAAATTTTTTACAAATATGCTATTATTTTTCAACATATTAAACTTGAAAAAGCAATAGATATTGTTTGCAGACGTTTATACTTGGTTAAAAAAGAAATAAAAGAGGTTTATTTTAGTCTTCTATTTTTAAGAAAATCAATCATAGCCATAGTTATTCCTGTTTTTGTTACGAAAGATAGAAGTGAAAAAAGGAGCCTATTGGTAGTAAATTTAAAGAGGAACTTTTGTTTTAGACGAAAATAGTTTGCTATTTTTACAACTTATACAAGATTATGCAACTAAAAAGCTACATTCCGAATTTTATAACTTTACTTAATTTATTCTGCGGAAGCATTGCTGTAATTTTAGCAGTAAACAACCTATTTGTTGCTTCGGCATTATTTGTTTTTCTAGGAATATTTTTTGATTTCTTTGATGGATTTTTTGCTAGGAAACTAAATGTACAAAGTGCATTAGGAATACAATTAGATTCGCTTGCAGACATGGTAACAAGTGGTTTGGTTCCTGGTATTTTTATGTATAAACTAATTACTTTAGCGAGTGACAATCCAGGTATTGAAATTTCTTCATGGAGCTCTTTTTTAGGAGGAGATAGCTTTAAGGTGGTTCCGTTAGCATTAGTAGGTTTGTGCATTACTTTGGCTTCTGCGTATAGGTTGGCTAAATTTAATTTAGATGAAGAACAGCAGTCTTACTTTAAAGGCTTACCAACGCCAGCCAATACCTTGCTAATTATTTCTTTACCCTTAATTTTAGAATATCAAAATAGCGACGCTATGAATGCTATTATTTTAAATACTTGGGTTTTATTAGCAATAACTATTTTAAGTTGTTATATGTTAAATAGTTCGGTGAAACTATTTGCTTTAAAATTTAAAACTTACGGATTTAAAGGCAATGCCATACGTTATACCTTTATACTTTTAAGCTTGGTGTTTTTAATTGTTTTTCAATTTGCAGCAATCCCTTTAATTATTCTTACGTATATTATTTTATCCTTAGTTTCACAATAAAAACCTACGTGGTTTTAAAACAAAAATACAGATAGTACATGGCATCAGGATTTTTTGCATTATTAGATGATATAGCAGCGTTAATGGATGACGTTGTTGTAATGAGTAAGATTAGCACCAAGAAAACAGCAGGTATTTTAGGAGATGACTTAGCAGTAAATGCCGAAAAAGCAACGGGTTTTGTTGCTAGTAGAGAAATTCCTGTTTTATGGGCAATTACCAAAGGATCTGCTTTAAATAAGTTAATTATTTTGCCTATTGCTTTTTTATTGAGTGCTTTTGCTCCATGGGCAATTACATTGGCTTTAATATTAGGAGGAATTTATTTAGCTTTTGAAGGAGCAGAAAAAATTTACGAATTTATTGTGCCTCATAAAGAGGAAACAGTTGAGGTAGACGCAACAACAGCGCTTACTAAAGAAGAGATTGTTCTTGCAGAAAAAAAGAAAGTAAAGTCGGCTATTTTTACCGATTTTATTCTGTCTGTTGAAATTGTAATTATAGCTCTAGGAACCGTTATAGGAAAACCTATTCATTTTCAAATAATAGTAGTAACTATAGTGGCTATTATTGCTACTATTGGAGTTTATGGTATTGTAGCTTTAATTGTAAGAATGGATGACTTTGGGTATCGATTGGTACGTTTAGGAGAAGGTGAAAAAAGTGTGGCTACCTTTATAGGAAACCTTTTAGTGAATGCACTACCTGTAGTTATTAAGGCTTTGTCAATTATTGGTACTATTGCATTGGTATTAGTTGCAGGAGGTATTTTTGTTCATAATGTAGATTTCTTTCATCACTTTTTAGAGCAGATTCCTAGTTTTATTAGAGACTTTCTTGTTGGTTTATTGGTAGGTTTTGCGGCTTTATTGGTTGTGAAATTGGTAAAGTTATTTTTACCTAAAAAGGAAAAGCAGTAGGCTTTTTAAGGGCTTCTTGGTTTTTCTTATGGATTTCTGCCTGCGCAGGAATGACAGTAATGCGTCTTTTTGTGAGTATGATTAATTTAAGTGTCTAAAATTACTGTTGTTCGTTATTCCTGGGAACTCAGGAATCAATAAGAATGATGGGTGTTTTCTTGCTGTTTTTATTCTTCTTTTTATGTGTGGATTCCTGCCTGTGCAGGAATGACAGTATGGTGTCTTTTTGTGATTCGTATTATTTTAAACGTTCTAAAATTATTGTCGTTTGTCATTCCTGCCTGCGCAGGAATGTGACAAAAACTCCTGTTTTCACAGGGATTCCCAAAAGCAAGAATTAAAAATCTATTTTCTTTCTACGAAGTTCAAAGTTTTGTCCTAGGTATACTTTACGTACCATTTCATCTTCAGCAAGTTCTTCTGGTTTTCCTGCTTTTAAAATACCACCTTCAAACATTAAATACGTTCTATCTGTAATGGCAAGGGTTTCTTGTACGTTGTGGTCTGTAATTAATATACCTATATTCTTTTTGGTAAGTTGTGCTACAATACGTTGAATATCTTCTACAGCAACAGGGTCAACACCAGCAAAAGGCTCATCTAATAAAATAAAATTAGGGTCTGTAGCCAATGCACGTGCAATTTCGGTACGTCTACGTTCTCCACCAGAAAGTAAATCGCCTCTACTTTTTCTAATATGTCCTAAACCAAACTCTTCAATTAAAGATTCCATTTTAAGGTGTTGTTCTTTTTTGCTTAGTTTGGTAAGTTGTAATACGCTTAAAATATTATCTTCAATACTTAGTTTTCTAAATACCGAAGCTTCTTGTGCTAGATACCCAATACCATTTTGAGCACGTTTGTACATTGGGTATTTTGTAATATTAGTATCTTCTAAATAAATGTTTCCACCATTAGGTTTTATCAGTCCAACAATCATATAAAACGAAGTTGTTTTTCCTGCTCCATTAGGACCTAAAAGACCAACAATTTCTCCTTGCTTTACTTCTAAAGAAACGTCTTTTACCACTTTTCGTCCGTTATAGGATTTCATTAAATGTTCTGCTCTAAGTTTCATATGTTTAGATCTATTGTTGTTTATTTAGCACATCTTGCTTGTTAATGCTCTTGCTTTATTTTTTGTGTACTTGTGGTTAAAAATAATAAAAACCATAATAGTATAAGGTATACACTATTAATTTAAGTAAAGTTTAACCTTGGGCTTCTTCTAAAGCATCCCAATATTCATAGGCTCTTCTTAAGTGCGGAATTACAATTGTGCCACCAACTAAATTGGCAATACTTAAGGATTCTACCACTTGTTCTTTAGTAAGTCCTTCTTTGTAGCAGGCTTCTAAATGGTATTTTACACAATCATCACAACGTAACACCATAGATGCTACAAGCCCTAAAAGTTCTTTGGTTTTTTTATCTAGTGTTCCTTCCGCGAAAGCGTTTGTGTCTAAATTAAAAATACGTTTGATTACTTTATTATTATCTGAAAGAATTTTATCATTCATCTTAGAACGATACTCGTTAAATTCGTTTACTATATTAGACATGCTTTGTTATTTTATTATCTGGATTTTTTTTAGCCTCTCTTTGTACTACAATTTTTGAAATATAGATACTTACTTGATAAAGTATTAATATAGGTATAGCAACAATAATTTGACTTGCTATATCTGGAGGTGTTATGATTGCAGAAAGAATAAGCACTATTACAAGGGCGTATTTTCTGTATTTTTTTAAGAATTCTGGTGTTACAAGACCTACTTTGGTTAAAAAGTAGATAATAATAGGAAGCTCGAAAATTAATCCGGAAGCAATTACAGTAGCTCTTACTAGTCCAATATAACTAGCTAAGTCAAAATCATTATGTACTTCTTGACTAACCGAGTAGGTACCAAGAAAGTTAATAGATAAAGGGGTTACTATATAATAACCAAAAAGTACCCCTAGAAAAAATAAAATAGAAGAGATTACAATAAAGCCACCAGAGTGTTTGCGTTCATTTTCATGCATACCAGGGCTAATAAATGCCCAGAGTTGGTATAATATATATGGAAACGATATAATAAAACCAGCGTAAATAGAGGTCCATAAATGTGCAGAGAATTGTCCAGCAAGGGTTCTACTTTGAATTTGAAACGGAAAGCTTTCACCACAAAAAGAAGAGTCTTCTATACCTATTAATTGGCTAGCGCTACACAACCATCTGTAGGTAGGAAAAGCCATGTCTTTAGGACCAAGTATAATAACATCAAAAATAAAGCTTTTAAATAAAAAAGCTACTACAGCACAAAGTACTACAGCAATACAAATACGTACTAGATGCCATCTTAAATCTTCAAGATGGTCTAGAAAAGACATCTCATTTACATTTTTTTTAGCCATTATATAATACCTTCTCTTATTAAATCATGTACGTGTACCACACCAGCATAATTGCCCTTGTCTTCTACTAATATTTGCGAAATACCATAGGTTTCTAAAACCTCCATAGCATCAACAGCCATTGCGTTAACATCTATGCGTTTTGGGTTTTCGCTCATAATATCTTTAGCAGTAAGGGTAGAAAAATCATCTACTTTGCTAAGCATTCTACGTAAATCACCATCTGTAATGATACCCACGATTTTTTTGTTTTCAACTACAGCAGTTACTCCAAGCATTTTTTCGGTAATTTCAACAATTACTTCTTTTATACTTGTATTAAGAGATACTTTTGGTTTTTGGTTTACCGAAGAAATATCTTGAACACGTAGATATAGTTTTTTACCTAAAGCTCCACCAGGATGGTATTTAGCAAAGTCTTTGCTAGAAAAGCCTCGTAATTCTAATAAGCAAACTGCAAGAGCATCACCAAGTACTAATTGTGCAGTAGTACTAGTTGTAGGAGCAAGATTGTTTGGGCAAGCTTCTTTTTCAACAAAAGCATTTAAAACATAATCTGCTTGCAGCCCTAAAAAGGAATCTTTATTCCCTGTAATGGCAATCATTTTGTTACCAGCATTCATAATTAAAGGAACAAGAACTTTAATTTCTGGCGTGTTTCCGCTTTTAGAAATACAAATAACTACGTCGTCTTTTAATATTAAACCTAAATCACCATGAATGGCATCTGCAGCATGCATAAAAACAGAAGGTGTACCTGTAGAATTTAAAGTAGCTACAATTTTAGTAGCAATAATAGCACTTTTACCAATTCCTGTAATAATTACTCTACCTTTAGAGTTATAAATAAGGTTAACAGCTTCTGCAAAATTATCATTTACTAAATGCGATAAATTTAAAATTGCTTTGCTCTCTAACTCAATAGTTTGCTTTGCCGTAGAAATAATAGAATGTATATTGCTCAAAATTTATGAGTTTTTTAAGTTGTTGCTAATAAAGATTTTTTTATCTTTAATGTTGGTCAAGTAATTTCAAATTGTAGACCTACAAAATTTAGCTGCAAAGTTAACGAAAAATTAATGAGGTTGATTATATACACTACTAATTAATAGCAAAAAGAATTTAGTGTATTTTTATAATAATTTTAATATTAAAAACAATACATGTCTATTACTGAAAAGGACTTACAAGTTTCTCTAAAAAAATATTTTGGCTTTAGTAAGTTTAAAGGATTGCAAGAAGGTGTAATACAGAGTATTTTATCTGGACAAAACACTTTTGTTATAATGCCAACAGGAGGAGGTAAATCTTTATGTTACCAACTACCCGCTTTAATGCAAGAAGGAACAGCAATTGTTGTTTCTCCATTAATAGCCTTAATGAAAAACCAAGTAGATGCCATACGTAGTGTTTCTGAACACGATGGTGTTGCTCATGTTTTAAATTCGTCATTGAACAAAACAGAAGTAAAACAGGTAAAGCAGGATATTACCAATGGTATTACCAAACTATTATATGTAGCACCAGAATCTTTAACAAAAGAAGATAATGTAGAGTTTCTTAGAACGGTTAAAATTTCTTTTATGGCTGTTGATGAAGCGCATTGTATTAGTGAATGGGGACATGACTTTAGACCAGAATACAGAAATTTAAGAAACATTATACAACGTATAGGTGATAATATTCCTATTATAGGTCTTACTGCTACTGCTACACCAAAAGTACAAGAAGATATATTGAAGAATCTTGGCATGTCTGATGCAAAGACCTTTAAAGCATCTTTTAATAGACCTAATTTATACTACGAAATACGACCAAAAACCAAAACGGTTGATGCAGATATTATTCGATTTATAAAACAAAACGAAGGTAAATCTGGTATTGTGTACTGTTTAAGTAGAAAGCGCGTAGAAGAACTTGCACAAGCTTTACAAGTAAATGGTATTAAAGCGGTACCTTATCATGCAGGTTTAGATGCTAAAACAAGATCAAAACATCAAGATATGTTTTTAATGGAAGACATTGATGTGGTGGTTGCTACTATTGCCTTTGGTATGGGAATAGATAAACCAGATGTACGTTTTGTAATACACCATGATATACCAAAAAGTATTGAAAGTTATTACCAAGAAACCGGAAGAGCAGGACGTGATGGAGGAGAAGGACATTGTTTAGCTTATTATGCTTATAAAGATATAGAGAAGTTAGAAAAATTTATGTCTGGAAAGCCTGTTGCCGAACAAGAAATTGGCCATGCTTTATTACAAGAAGTGGTAGCTTTTGCAGAAACCTCAATTTCTAGAAGAAAGTTTATACTGCATTATTTTGGTGAAGAATTTGACAATGAAACTGGAGAAGGAGGCGATATGGATGATAATGTACGTTATCCTAAAAAGCAGCAAGAAGCAAAAGAAGAAGTAAAACTAGCCCTAGAAATTGTAGCTAGTACAAATCAAAAATATAAATCTAAAGATTTAGTAAACGTTATTACAGGTAAAGAAAATGCCTTAATAAACTCGCATAAAACAAACGAACAACCGTTTTTTGGAAAAGGTAAAGATCACGATAAGATTTTCTGGATGGCTTTAATAAGACAAGCACTAGTAGCAGGTTTGTTAAAGAAAGATATAGAAACTTATGGCGTTATCAAACTACAGCCAGCAGGTAAAGATTTTATTGAAAATCCGGAGTCTTTTATGATGACCGAAGATCACGTTTTTGATCAAACCACAGATGATTCTATAATCACACAAGCCAAAGGTGGTGCTGCAGTAGCAGATGCTGCGTTAATGGCTATGCTAAAAGATTTACGTAAGAAAAACGCTAAAAAACTAGGAGTGCCTCCATTTGTTATTTTTCAAGATCCTTCATTAGAAGATATGTCTTTAAAATACCCAATCACACTAGCAGAACTTTCTAATGTTCATGGTGTTGGTGATGGAAAAGCAAAAAAATATGGTAAAGATTTTGTAGCACTTATTTCTAAATATGTAGAAGAAAACGATATTATTAGACCAGATGATATGGTGGTTAAATCTACAGGAAGTAATTCGGCATTAAAACTTTATATTATTCAAAACGTAGATAGAAAGTTGCCATTAAGTGATATTGCAGAGGCTAAAGGAATGGAAATGGCTTCTTTTATTAAAGAAATGGAAGCTATTGTGTTTTCTGGAACCAAATTGAATATTGATTATTGGATTAATGATATTTTAGACGAAGACCAACAAGAGGAAATTCATGAGTATTTTATGGAATCGGAAACCGATAAAATAGATGTTGCTATTGAAGAGTTTGATGGAGATTATGATGATGAAGAACTGCGTTTGTATAGAATTAAGTTTATTAGTGAAGTGGCTAATTAGTGAACAACTAAGTTTAGTAGGTAGTAGGTAGTAGGTAGTAGGTAGTGTTTTATTTGTTAATCTTTTAATAAGGTTAAAAAAATAAACTCGTAATTCGTTAATCTAAAATCATTCGCTATCTTTGCAATTCATTAAAAATTATGACAATGCAAGACGGTTTATACGCAAAATTTAATACTACAAAAGGCGAAATATTAGTAGCTTTAGAATACCAGAAAACTCCAGGAACTGTAGGTAACTTTGTTGCTTTAGCAGAAGGAAACTTAGAAAACGAAGTAAAGCCACAAGGAACTCCTTATTATGATGGTTTAAAATTTCATAGAGTAATTCCTGATTTTATGATACAAGGAGGATGTCCTCAAGGTACAGGAACAGGAAATCCTGGTTATAAATTTGATGATGAGTTTCATCCAGAATTAAAGCATGATGCACCAGGAATTTTATCTATGGCAAATGCAGGACCAGGAACAAACGGAAGTCAGTTTTTTATAACTCACGTAGAAACACCTTGGTTAGATAATAATCATACTGTTTTTGGTAAAGTTGTAGAAGGACAAGATGTAGTTGATGCTATTGCACAAGGCGATGAAATTACTACTTTAGAAATAGTAAGAGTAGGTGCAGATGCAGAAGGTTTTAATGCTGTTGAAGCATTTAGAACTTTTGAAGGTTCTCGTGAAAAACGTTTAGCAGTAGAAAAAGCAGCACAAGAAGCAGCTTTAGATAAAATTGCAGCAGGATTTAATAAAACAGATAGTGGTTTACGTTACCAAATACTTCAAGAAGGTACTGGAGCAAAAGCTGAAAAAGGAAAAACAGTTTCTGTACACTATAAAGGACAATTAGCAGACGGAACCGTTTTTGATTCTTCTTATAAAAGAAAAGAACCAATTGAATTTCCTTTAGGAGTTGGACAAGTAATCTCAGGTTGGGATGAAGGTGTTCAATTATTAAAAATTGGAGATAAAGCTCGTTTTGTTATTCCTAGTCACTTAGGTTACGGAAGCAGAGGTGCAGGAGGAGTAATTCCACCAGACGCTACATTAATTTTTGATGTAGAGTTAATGGATGTGAAATAAGCACTATTAAAATATATTTATACAAAAAAAACGCTTCATTTTTAATGAGGCGTTTTTTATGTGTATACATTCTTAAGAAATATATATCTTAGGGTTTTAATTGTATTACCATTTTGGTTAGCAGTTTAAAACTTGTTTTTTATGAAAGATACTCTTGAGCAATTAAAATATCCTATAGGGCAGTTTGAATGTCCTGAAGAAGTAACACAACAAGATATAAATACATGGATTTTTGTACTAGAGCACTTTCCTGATCGTTTAGAAAAACTGGTTACAGGATTAAATGATAAACAACTAGATACACCATATAGAACAGAAGGTTGGACTGTTAGACAGGTGATACACCATCTTTCAGATAGTCATTTGCATAGTTATATACGTTTTAAATGGGCTTTAACAGAAGACTCACCTGTTATTAAGTACTATTATGAACAGCATTGGGCAGCACTAGAAGATGCAAAAACAGCACCAATTGCAATGTCTTTACTCCATTTAAAAGCCACACATATTAAGTTGGTATATTTACTAAAAGGTTTAGATATAACAGATTTAAACAAGTCTTTTATACATCCAGAACATAATGATCCCGTAGTTTTAAAAAAGAATATTGGTATTTATGCATGGCATAGCCTACACCATTTTGCGCATATAGAAAATCTTTTAAAACGTAAAGATTGGTTGTAGTAGGTTAAAAATAATCTATTGTTGGTGTGTTACTTTATTACACAAACTTTAGGTTGTACTTGCCACAAATTTTTGTCACTTTTTCAAAATCTGGAGGACCAACAGGTAGTTGTGCTAGTTCTTCAAACATGTTTTCAAGTCCTGCAGGAAAAATACTTAGCATTGCTCTAGTGTCTTGTTCGCCAACAACTTTCCATGAATGCGGAATTCCCTTTGGGCAAAAAATTAAATCTCCAGCATGTAAAGTGGTTGTTTCTTCTCCTATACGCATTTCAACCTGACCTTCAATTACTTGAAATACTTCATCTTCATTTTCATGAACATGAGGAGGAATACCAACTCCTGGTTTGTTATTTTGCTCTATTAAAGTGAATTGTCCGTTGGTGTCTTTACCTGTTAATTTAATATTTTGGTTGTCGCCAAGAACATTTAAAAGTTGCCCTTCTTTGTTTTTAACAATTTTAGGATCTATACGTTCCACAATTTGTTCAACTTCTTTACTTTTTATCGTTTCTACTTGTGCTAATTGGTCTAAATTTTCATTTTTAGATTCCGTTTTACAGGCATTTACCATAGGAGCAAAAGATAGAGCTCCTAAACCTAATGCAGTCGATTTTATAAACTTTTTTCGGTCCATAATAGTTGGTTTTTCTTGGTTATTACACTTTTCTATATAGTAGTAAACTTTAATTAACAAAGCCTTTTTAGGTCTTGTATTTAAAGTTTATATAGAATTTTAATTTGTAAGTTACTGTTTTTCAGTAAAATATACAAATACAGCTGCCTGCTTGGTTTTAAGTAAAGGTTAGTGTTGGTAGTGTCTACTTAAATTTGGTTTGTTTTTTTCAGTAGCACAAAAACTCAAGAAAATAAATAATATGGTTTGTAAAAGGTTGCTGGTTATTGTAGTTAACTAGTTACTTAATACGCTTTGTTTTTTAGGTAAAGGACTAATAATTTCTACATTTTGAAAAGCAATAGCACCTCTAATAATACCAGAAATAACATCTTGTAAAGCTTCAATAATTTGCATTTTAAGTTCGCTTTTATGGTAAATAATACTCACTTCTCTTGCAGGAGAAGGCTCTGTAAAATGATGAAGGTTTTCCTTGTTTTTTTCAGACATGTCTAAGGTGTGTAAATATGGTAATAAGGTCATGCCTAAACCTTCATTAGATAGTTTTATTAAGGTTTCTATACTACCGCTTTCTAGTTGAAAAGAGTGATCTGTATGGTCTTTTAATACTTTACATAAGTTAATTACACCATCTCTAAAACAGTGTCCATCTTCTAATAAAAGCATGTCGTCAATTTCTAAATCGCTAGTATTTATTTTAGTTGTAGCATGTAACCTATGGTTTTTAGGTATGTATGCAACAAAGGGTTCAAAATACAGTACACGTTCTTTAATGTTTTCATTTAATAAAGGCGTTGCAGCAATAGCAGCATCTAGATGGCCTTCATTAATTCTAGAGATAATTTCGTCTGTGGTTAACTCTTCTATTATAAGTTTTACTTTTGGATATTTTTTAATGAATGTTTTTAAAAACATAGGAAGCAGTGTTGGCATTACAGTAGGTATTATTCCTAGTTTAAATTCGCCACCAATAAATCCTTTTTGTTGGTCTACAATATCTTTAATTCTATAAGACTCATTAACAATATTTTTAGCTTGATTAACAATTTTTTTACCAACATCTGTAAGTTCAATAGGCTTTTTGCTTCGGTCAAAAATAAGAATGTCTAACTCGTCTTCTAATTTTTGTATTTGCATACTTAAAGTAGGCTGTGTAACAAAACATTTTTCTGCAGCTTTTGTGAAATTCTGATTTTCGGCAACAGCCAATACGTAGTATAATTGTGTAATTGTCATCTATATCAATTTAGACTATAAAAATATAAAAACTATCAATAAAACTTATGTATAAAACGGTTAAATATTGAATAACTTTGTAGTATAACAAAAAGCAATAATTATGACACTAAATAGTATAGGATTAGATTCCAAAATCACAAAAGAATTAGCACAAGATTTAAACGGATTATTGGCTAATTTTCAAACGTATTATCAAAATTTAAGAGGTATTCATTGGAATATTAAAGGGAAAGCATTTTTTAATCTTCATATAAAATTTGAAGAATTATATACAGATGCTAATATGAAAGTAGATGAAATTGCAGAACGTATTTTAACTCTAGGAGAAACCCCTTTACATACCTTTGCAGACTATAGTGAACTTGCAAAAGTGCCTGTAGGTAAAAACATATCTGAAGATACTAAGGCTGTACAATTAATTGTAGATTCTTTATCTGAATTACTACAAATAGAGCGTGCTATTTTGCAAAAAGCAGGTGATGCAAATGATGAAGGTACCAACTCTATGATGAGCGATTTTATTGCAGAACAAGAAAAAACTGTATGGATGATGAAAGCTTGGCTGAATGAAACCGTCTAACCGTAAAGTTATTCCCTAAATAACTGATTAATAGCGAGAAGAAAGCCGCGTAAACAAATGTTTTACGTGGCTTTTGATTTTAATAGCTTTTTATGTGCTGTTAAAAACGAATGGTAATATTTACGTCTTCTTTTTTGATTTCAAATTTAGCAGCATCAAAAGTTGGTGGTCCGTAAAGAATTGGGTTGTTAGACATGCCATAGCTTTCTTTAGGCATTCCGTTTAATTCAAAATCCATTTGGTTGTTGCTGTTTTCGTCATGTACTCCCATTATGGCGTATTCCCCAGGAATTACATTTTTAAAAGTAAAAGTTACGCTGTCTCCGTTTATTTTGGTAGCACTACTTTCTAATCCTTTACTTTTCATAAAAGTAGAAGCATTATGTAATGATAAAATAACGTTTCCGTTGGTGTTTTTTATGTTTTTAACGGTTACTGTTATAGCATGACCTTTGGTTTCGGTTTGTGCTTGGCCAACAAAAGAAGATAAGATACAAACAAGTAGTAAAGCAAAAGATTTAACTATTGTGTTTTGGTTTAAAAGCTGTGGTTTGTGGTTTTTTTGTAAAGTTTTCATTGCTTATGGTTTTATTAATTACAGTGTAAAGATGGTTATAATGAAAAGGGTTACCAAAATGCTTATACCCAATTGTAGTAATTAATGACTGAATTGTAATTTAAAACTTTAATACTATACATTTGCAGCGTTTAAAGGTGTAATTTTTAATTAAAATTTTATGTTTTATATCATTGATATATTAGGTACCATTGCTTTTGCTATTTCTGGCGTTTTAATAGCTATGAATAAAAGAATGGATGCTTTTGGTGTTTTAATTATTGCTTTTGTAACAGCAGTAGGAGGAGGAACTTTAAGAGATATACTTATTGGGCAAACTCCTGTTAGTTGGATGACCAATATGACCTTTACCTATGTAATATTAATTACTACACTATTAACCATACTTTTTAGATCTAAGATTAATTATTTACGTACTTCTTTATTTTTATTTGATACTATTGGTATTGGATTGTATACTGTTGTAGGTATAGAAAAAGGGCTTTTAGCAGGATTAGACCCTATAATTTGTATTGCTCTTGGTACTATATCTGCTTGTTTTGGTGGTGTTATTAGAGATATTTTGTGTAATGAAATACCTGTGATTTTTAGAAAAGAAATTTATGCAACGGCATGTATATTAGGAGGTCTTACTTATTTTTTAGTGCGCAAGCTACCTATAGATAGTAATTTTGTGTTTATAATTGCAGGTGTAGTGGTTATACTTACGCGATTAATTGCAGTAAAGTTTAAAATTAGTTTACCTGGTTTGTATAAGGAGTAGTGAGCAGTGGTCAGTGGTCAGTGAGTGAGCAGTGAGCAGTAAACAGTGTGCAGTTTAAGTAATTGGTAAATGTTTTTTGTAGTTGGTGTTAAAAAATAGATGTTTCTAACAACTAACAACTAACAACTAACAACTAACAATTACTCAATAATTTCTACCTTTTTAATGTAAACATTATGCAAAGGCCATTCGGCATTATCTGTTTCTTGTTTGGCTATTTCATCTACCACATCCATACCACGAATTACTTTACCAAAAATGGTGTAATCACCATCTAAATGGTATGCACCATCCTTTTTTTGAACAATAAAAAATTGATAAGGCGAAGCTAATTTGTAAGGGTTTTTAATAGCTCCACTTGGCATACTTACAGCGCCTCTATGGTGTTTAAATCCTCTCTTGGTATCTTTTGGTAATAGGTATTTACCAATTTTTTTTCTTTTGCGTTTTACTTTAGCATCATCTGTATTACCACCTTGAATGATAAAATTATTTACAATTCTGTAAAACTGTGTATTGTCAAAATAGCTTTGTTTGGTTAAAAAGATAAAGTTAGCGCGATGAAATTTGGTTTCGTTAAAAAGTAAAATATCAATTTCTCCAAAATCTGTGGTAATTCTTACTTTGTTTTCTTTATTATGTTTTTCATACTCTAAAAAGAATTCCATAGCATTATCATCTGTAAGAAAAGGGTATTCTCTTTCAGGTTGTATTACAGAATCTTTTTTAGCTTCTTTTTTTTCTTCTGAAGTATTTTGAACTATTTTTGAAGTCTTCTTAGGTTCTGTTTTTTTATCTTCACAATTCAGAAAAAGAAGAGGAATTAAGCATAATAATACAAATCGCATAGATGAATTTTAATGAGTTTTTAAAAGTAACATCAAAAATAAACAATCTAGAGCTTCCAGCCGAAGCATCACAGTTTAAAATGTCGCCTCCTTTTAGGGAATCGCTTTTACAAAAGCGACAAGAGGAGATAAAAAACGCGAAGCAATCTGCTGTTTTAGCATTGTTTTATCCAGATGCAGCACAAAAAACAAAATTTGTTTTAATATTAAGAAAAACCTACAAAGGAGTGCATTCTGCTCAAGTAGGATTTCCTGGCGGAAAAGTAGAAGCACAAGACTCTTCTTTAAAACATACTGCTTTACGCGAAACCGAAGAAGAGGTTGGTGTGCCTATGCAAGATATTAAAGTACTTAAAACCTTAACACAAGTATATATTCCGCCAAGTAATTTTTTTGTGCAACCCTTTATAGGTTATAGTAATAGCACACCTAGTTTTATTAAACAAGAAAGTGAAGTAGAAGATATTATTGAGGTATCTTTATCGCATTTTTTAGAAGAGAAGCGCGTTATAACTGAGTTGGTTTCAACTTCTTACAAGCGTGATGTTGTGGTTCCTGCTTTTAAACTTAATGATTATGTAGTTTGGGGAGCAACAGCCATGATGTTAAGTGAAATAAAAGACTTGTTAAAACTAGCCTTGTAACGCTTATGTTTTATTACTTTTGTTGTCTAACTGATATAAAATTTATTTATGGGATTGTTTAAAAAAAATCCTTTTGGTCATATTCTTTTTGTTAAAAAATGGTTGATTCGCATTTTAGGCGCATTAACACATAGAAGATTTCGTGGTTTTAACGAACTACAAATTGAAGGTTCTGATATTATTAAAAATCTACCAGATACTAATGTTTTATTTATTTCTAACCATCAAACCTATTTTGCAGATGTAGTTGCAATGTTTCATGTGTTTAATGCTAGTTTAAGTAATAGAGACGATTCTATAAAAAACATTGGGTACCTATGGAACCCGAAATTAAACATATACTACGTAGCAGCAAAAGAAACCATGAACGCTGGTTTGTTACCAAAAATATTAGCTTATGTAGGATCTATTAGTATTGAACGTACTTGGAGATCTAAAGGAGAGGATATTAACAGACAGGTTAAAATGAGTGATATTTCTAATATCAGTAAGGCCTTAGATGATGGTTGGGTAATTACATTTCCACAAGGAACAACCACACCTTTTAAACCCATTAGAAAAGGAACTGCGCATATAATTAAAAGATACAAACCTGTTGTTGTACCTATTGTTATTGATGGTTTTAGACGTAGTTTTGATAAAAAAGGATTGCGTATTAAAAAGAAAAATATTCTACAGAGTTTTGAAATAAAACAACCTCTTGATATTGATTACGATAACGAAAGTATTGCAAGTATAGTAGAAAAGATAGAGTATGCCATAGAGCAACATCCTTCTTTTTTAAAGGTAATACCTCAAAAAGAACTTGCTTTACAAGAAGAGCTTAATAAAAAACGAAAGTGGACTACTTAAGAACTACTACAGTTCTAGTTTCTTTAATTCTTTATAATTGCTATTAAGGCGTTTTAATAAAATACCATAAATTAAGTAATAAAAGCCTAGAATAATTGCAATAAGAATAGCAATAGCTGCAACTGTTACTAAAATAGTGACTGCGTAAAACTTTAGTAATTCTCCGTTTGCCGAAGCGTTTTCAATATAACCAAGCATTTCTTCGTCTCTATTAAATTGAATTCCTAAAATAATAAAAGACGAAAGGGCTAAATATATTAGGTTGAAACCAACATACTGTTTTACAGTTCTTCTAGTTTTTAATATGTTTTCCATGAGTACTTTTGCATTGTCTGTAGCAGAAATGTTTTTGTAGTTCATAAAGAATCTATAAAAAAAGTATGCCAATACGATATAGCCAAGAACTATAAAAGGAGTTATAATGTTTTCTGCATGATAAGAGTCAAAACGCTTATTGTACTCTGCATCTTTTAATCCAAAAGATATGGCAGACCATAATACAAACTCTAATATGCTAATAATAAAAATCCATTTAACAATAGAAGAAGATTTCTTCAATATCATTTTATAAATTTCGTTATAGGTAAGTTTAGGATAGCGAGATGCATCCTCTTTCTTCCAGTCTTTTTTTAATAATTCTAATTCATCCATAGTTTTACGGATTTAAAATGGTTCTTAATTTTTTTTTCACTCTGTTCATTTTCACTCTTGCATTCACTTCGCTAATTCCCATTGTTTCGCTAATCTCTTTGTAGTTTTTATCTTCTAAGTATAAAAAAACTAAGGCTTTTTCAATATCGTTTAATTGGTGTACTGCTTTGTATAGTAGCTTTAACTGTTCTTCTTCAGTGTCATCATATTCATCTGCTTTTATTTTAAATTGTATAGCATCAAAGTCTTGTGTATTAACTCTACGTTTGCTTTTTCTGTAAAGGGTTATGGCTGTGTTTAATCCAACACGATACATCCATGTACTAAACTTAGCGTCTCCTCTAAATTTAGGGAAGGCACGCCAAAGCTGTATGGTTATTTCTTGAAACAAATCATTATGCGCATCTTGATTGTTGGTGTAAAGCCTACAAACTTTATGTACAATGTTTTGATGTTTTTCAAGTTGTTCTACAAAACTATGTTCTAACTCTTTATTCAAATTGGTGGTTTAGTTACTCTATTAGTAGTGTAAATTTAAAAATGTTACACATATGTTATATGTTTCTTTAAAAATAGTATTTACTAAGGTATTTTAGTAACTTTGAATTACATTTTTTTTACACTTCATTTATGAATATTCCCGAATCAAAAATACCTAGAATTGTTATTATTGGAGGTGGTTTTGCTGGAGTTAAGCTTGCTAAAACCTTAAAAAACAAAGCGGTACAAGTTGTTTTGTTAGACAAACACAATTATCACACTTTTCAACCCTTATTATATCAAGTGTCTAGTGCAGGATTAGAACCAGATTCTATTGCCTATCCACTTAGAAAAATTATTAAAAAAAATGACAATGCTTTTTTTAGGTTGGCAGAAGTGGAACAAATTTTTCCGGAAACAAAATCTATTAAAACAAATATTGGCGATTTAAGGTATGACTATTTGGTAATAGCTACAGGAACCAAAACAAATTTTTTTGGTAATCCAGCTGTTGAAAAATATAGTATGGCTATGAAAAGTATTCCGCAAGCTTTAGATATTAGAAGTTTAATGCTTCAAAATCTAGAAAAAGCGGCTATTTCTGATACCTTAAATGAAAGAAAAGCTTATTTAAATTTTGTAATTGTAGGAGGAGGACCAACAGGAGTAGAGTTGGCAGGAGCAATTGCAGAACTTAAAAATAATATACTGCCAAGAGATTACAAAGATTTAAATCCTAGTGATATGCAAATTCATTTGTTAGAAGGTAATGCAAGGCTATTACCACCTATGAGTGAGCATGCTTCTGCTAAAGCAGAGAAATTTTTAGTAGATCTTGGTGTGCAAGTACATTGTAATACTTTTGTAAAGGATTATGACGGAAAAACAGTGCAAACCAATTCTGAATTAACCTTAGAGTCTGAAACCCTTATTTGGGCAGCAGGAGTAACCGGAAATCCGGTTAATGGTTTAAAAGCAACAGTTGTAGCAGAGCGTAGTAATCGTTATTTGGTTAATGAATACAACCAAATAGAAGCTTATGATTCTATTTTTGCATTAGGAGATATTGCTTTAATGAAAACAAAAGACTATCCTAATGGACATCCTCAAGTAGCACAACCAGCAATACAACAAGGAGAACTTCTTGGTAAAAATTTAATACGTTTAATAGAAGGTAAATCCCTTAAAAAGTTTGTGTATAAAGACAAAGGTTCTATGGCTACTGTTGGAAGAAATAAAGCAGTTGTAGACTTAAAACATTTTAAGTTTGCAGGATTTTTTGCTTGGTTTGTATGGATGTTTATTCACCTTATGGCATTGGTAGGTTTTAGAAATAGAATTATTGTTTTCTTTAATTGGACGTATAATTATATAAACTTTGATAAAGCCGCAAGACTAATTATTAGACCTTTTAAAAGGTTGAACTAATGGTGTAGTAAGTCTTTTTTAATTTTAAGGTAAAAAACAGGATTTAGATTGTAATTAGTTTTCAACCCATTCACCACGATGTGGTTTTAAGGCATCTCTAAATGTTATTTTATCTGCTTCCTCTATAACCATAAAGGCAATAGCATGCATTTCATTCATAATTTGATGACCTACTAAATCTACATTTAAAGGTTGGCTTTGTATATATTCATTTAAATGAATTTCATGATGTTGTGCTGTTTTTTCAGCAGCAGGACCTCTAAAATCCCAGATTAGTTTTAGTTTACGCATGTTGTATAGATGTACCGTTTTCGGCAAAGTTTTTAAAGTCTAATAAATATTTTTTAGATTGTTTCTTAAAGGCTTTCGGCATTAATAAAACCATTATTTTATATACTATATTGGTTGGTGAAAATTCGTTTTCAACAATCCATTTAGTGTAGCCTTCAGGAGTAGTGTAAAAATGATTTTTTTGGTAGTTATACATTCCTTCCGTTTCATAACTCTTATAAATTTCATGAGGTAAATTAGTATGCGTTATGGTTTCAATAAGTTCTACTTTACGTTTGTCAACGGTATAATTTAGTTGCATTTTACTACCAACAGTTCCTGGATCACCAGAAATATGCTCAAAACTAGTTAGGTGTTTTTGCCAATGCTTCATATTGTCTGCATTTTCTAGTTTTTTTAAAAAATCGTCTATAGCTATGTGTACTACTATTTCTGTGGTATAAATCATTAGAATAAAAATGAATTAATATGCTATAAATATAGTTTTTTTTAGGCTTTTTTAAAATAAAATACATTAGTTAATACTAGTGTAATTACAATTTGTGTTCTAAATAAACTGTAGCAAGCATTTGTAAATATTTTTATTCTAGTTTACTAACTGTAAAACTTTATTTTATTTCTTACTTAATGCTTTGTTAATACAACTTGCTATATAGGTTTATATTTCTATTTTTGCAAGAACCTATACATTATATATTTATCTAAACTATGAGATTATTTACCATTCTTTTCTTTTTAGTGGTTTCACTAAAACTGTCTGCTCAAAATAATAGTAAAGAAGTACTTTTTACAGTAGATGAAGATCCTGTATACGCTTCAGAATTTATACGCGTTTTTAATAAAAATTTAGACCTCGTAAAAGACGAGTCGCAAAAAGATATTGATGCTTATTTAAAACTTTTTGTAGGTTATAAACTTAAATTAAAAGAAGCAAAAACATTAGGTTTAGATACTGTGCCTAAATATAAAAGAGAGCTAAGTAATTATAGAAGTCAATTAGCCAAAAACTATTTGTCAGACAATAAAGTTACAGATGCCTTAGTAGAAGAAGCGTATGAGCGTATTTCTAATGAGGTAGACGCTAGCCATATTTTAATTCGATTAGATGAAAACGCCAACCCAAGTGATACTTTAAAAGTATATAATAAATTGGTTGAATTAAGAGAACGTGTACTTAAAGAAGGTTTTACAACAGTACAAAAAGAGGTGCATGATGGTAAAGAAGTATACGCAGAAGACTTAGGATATTTTTCTGGTTTTAAAATGGTTTATCCTTTTGAAACGGTTGCTTTCAATACAGAGATAGGTACTGTTTCTATGCCTTTTAAAACGCAATTTGGTTACCATATCGTTTATGTTAAAGATAAACGTAAATCTAGAGGAAAAAGAGAAATTGCGCATATCATGGTAAACCTTAACCAAGCAGATGCAGAAAGTAGAATTCAAGATATTTATAAAAAAATAGAACAAGGCGAAGATTTTGAATCTTTAGCAAAACATTTTTCTGAAGATAAAAGTACTGCAAATAAAGGAGGGAAATTATCTCCTTTTTCTAGCGGAGAGTTGCGTTCAAAAGAATTTGAAGACCAGGCTTTTGCTATTGAAAACGAAGGCGATTATACCAAACCATTTAAATCTAACTTTGGTTGGCATATTGTGAAACTTATTCATAAAATAGAAACTGCTCCTTTTGAAGATATGAAAGCATCACTAGAAGCTAAGGTTTTACGTGATAGTAGATCAAAACTAATTAGCAACTCTAGAATAAATGAGCTAAAACAACGTTATGCAATTACTAATGTAGATGAAGATTTAAACTATTTTACATCTATTTTAAACGCAACGTATTATATTAGTAAATGGCACACACCAGAAGGTTTTAAACCAGAAAAAGCTTTTGTGAAAATTGAAGATCAGCAATTTACATACCAAGATTTTGCTAATTTTTTAATTAAAAACCAACGCAGAAACGCTAATAAATTACCTTTTAATGAAATTGTTACCAAAGCCTACCAAACATTTTTAGAAAAGCAATTGTTAGCGTATCAAGAAGCGCATTTAGAATTTGAAAATCCAGATTTTGCAAATATACTTAGTGAGTATCGTGATGGATTATTGTTGTTTGATTTAATGGAAAATGAAATATGGAAAGCTGCTATAAAAGATACACTTGCAGTTCAAGAGTATTATAACAACAATAAAGAAAACTACTTTTTTAAAGAACGCGTAGATGCTGTTGTGGCTTCTTCTGCTAAAAAGAAAGATATCAGTAAGGTTGCCAAGTTGCTTAAAAAAGGAAAAACAATAGACCAAATAAAAAGCATTGTAAACACAAAAGATCAAGTAAATGTATTGTTTACTAAAGGTATCATGGATGGAGAACATCAAGTATTACCAGATGATTTTCTATTTCAAGAAGGGGTTTCAGAAATATATAAGCATAATGATGCTTATGTAGTAGCACAAGTAAATAACGTGTTACCAAAAACCTATAAAACTTATGAAGAAGCTAAAGGTAAAGTAGCTAGTGATTTTCAAGATGCAAAAGAAAAAAAATGGCTAATAGACTTAGAAAATAAATACCAAGTAAAAATTAACCAAGAAGTATTAAATAGCGTAAAATCTAAATTAAATAATTAATTGAAAATAACATCTTATATATTCGTTTTTGCATTTGCTTTACTATTGGTTTCCTGTAATTTTTTTAAAGAAACCGATAGCAAAACACCTGTAGCAAGAGTAAACGATACTTATTTGTATCATGAAGATATACAAGATTTAATTTCTTCAGAAGCTTCTAAGCAAGACAGTACTATTTTAATCAATAATTATATTAAAAGTTGGGCAACACAGCAATTATTAGTACAAGGAGCAAAGCTAAACTTAAATGAAACTAAACTAGAGCAATACAATAGGTTAGTAGAGCAATATAAAAACGATTTGTATGCTAAAGCTTATTTAGAAGCATTAGTAAATAGAGATTTAGACACTATAGTTTCTCAAGAAGAAGCCGAAGCTTTTTACCAAGAAAACAAAGAAGCTTTTAAATTAAATGAAGAGTTGATTAAATTTAGATACATCAATCTAGATCCTAAAATGCAAGAAGAGAACGCTAAAGAAATCGCTAAAAAATTTAAAAGGTTTGATGCTAAAGATAAAAAGTATCTAGATTCTATATCTATTCAATTTAAATCTTACTCTTTAAATGATTCTATATGGATAAAATGGAACCAAATAGTTAAGAAAATACCAGTAATTAATACAGATAATAAAGAGCAACTGTTAAAAAAATCTAATTTTATACAACTCAAAGATTCATTAGGTTTATATTTGATGCAAATTAATGACGTACTATTGCAAAATAGTACAGCTCCTTTAGAATATGTAAAAACAACAATAGACCAAATTGTTATCAACAAAAGGAAATTAGAAAAAACAAGAGAACTAGAAAAGGATATTACAAAAGATGCAATTACAAACAAAAAATTTGAAATCTACTAATACATTGAAACACCTATTTATATTAAGTATAGCAGTATTAATCTCTAATGTATTAAATGCACAAGAGATTATTGAAGATCAGGTAAAAGAACAACCAACAGATAGTGTTAAAACATTAAAGCCAAACAATGCTACCAAAGTAGATGGTGTAGCTGCAGTTGTTGGTGATTATATTATTTTAGAGTCTGATATAGATAAAACTATTTTACAAATGAAAGCTCAAGGAGTATCTACAGAAGATATTCCTAGATGTCAATTATTTGGTTCTCTTCTAGAAAATAAACTGTACGCACACCATGCAATACAAGATAGTGTTGAAGTTTCTGATGCAGAAATTAGATCTAATGTAGATTACCAAATACAACAATTCTTAACGCAAACAGGAGGAGATATGCAAGAGCTTTTAGACTTCTATAAAAAAGAAGACGAAAAAAGCTTTAGAGATGAAATGTATGAAATCAATAGAAGTAATGAGCTAGCAAAACGTATGCAAAGCAGTATTATTGATGAAGTAGAAGTAACACCAGAAGAAGTAAGAATCTTTTTTAATAAAATTCCTGCAGACGAAAGACCAACTTTTGGTACAGAACTTAAAGTATCTCAAATTGTAATAGAACCTAAAGTAGCACCAGAAGAAACGCAAAAAGTAATTAACAGACTAAAAGAGTTTAGAGCAGATGTATTAGAAAACGGAGCAAGTTTTCGTTCTAAAGTAGTATTATATACAGATGATAAAGCATCTATTCCAAAAGGTGGTTTGTATACATTAAATAGAGAAAGACCTTTAATGGTGAAAGAATTTAGAGATGTTGCTTTTTCATTACAAGAAGGAGAAATTTCTGAACCGTTTAAAACCGATTTTGGATACCATATTATTCAATTAGAAAAAATTAGAGGACAAGAATTTGATGTTCGTCACATATTACTAATTCCTCAAGTATCAGAAGATGCAGTTGCTGAAGCAAAAACGCAATTAGAAGAAGTACGTAAGCAAATAGTAGATGGTGAAATTACTTTTGAAGATGCTGCAAGAAAATACAGTGATGAAAAAGAAACAAGTAGTGAAGGTGGTTTCTTAATCAATCCAGCAACTCAAGATTATAATTTTGAATTAACTAAAATGGATACAGAATTGTATACACAAATTCAAGATTTAAAAGAAGGTGAAATTAGCTTGATTCAAACCGATCAAGACCGAACAGGAAAAGTGAAATTTAAAATATTACGTGTAACAGATAGAGTAGATGAGCATGAAGCAGATTACTCACGTGATTATTTAAAAATTAAAGAATTGGCTCTAACCGAAAAACGTTTTAAAGCTATTGAAAAATGGCAAGACGAAAAAATTAAGGATACCTATATTAAAGTTAATGGAGAGCATAGAGATTGTGATTTTTCTAGTAACTGGTTAAAAAAGTAATATGTCTGACGTAGCAGCTGTAAATCAATTTGTAAATAAATATAAAAACTTAAAGCAAGAAATTGCTAAGGTTATTGTAGGACAAGATGAAGTAGTAAATCAAATCCTTATCTCTATATTTTCTGGAGGTCATGCCCTTTTAATAGGTGTGCCAGGTTTGGCAAAAACGCTAATGGTAAACACTATAGCACAAGCCTTAGGATTAGATTTTAAACGTATACAGTTTACACCAGACTTAATGCCTAGTGATATATTAGGTAGTGAAATATTAGACGAGCACAGGAACTTTAAATTTATAAAAGGGCCTATATTTTCTAATATTATTTTAGCAGACGAAATTAATAGAACACCACCAAAAACACAGGCTGCTCTTTTAGAAGCTATGCAAGAAAGAGCAGTAACAGTTTCTGGTCATCATTATAAATTAAGCTTACCTTATTTTGTTTTAGCAACACAAAACCCAATTGAGCAAGAAGGAACTTACCCATTGCCAGAAGCACAATTAGATAGGTTTATGTTTGCCATTCATTTAGATTATCCATCCTTTCAAGAAGAGGTACAGGTTGTAAAAGCAACCACAACAGATCTAAATGCTACTGTAAACGCATTGTTTACAGCTCAAGAAATTATAGATTTTCAACAACTTATACGTCGTATTCCAGTTGCAGATAATGTAATAGAGTACGCTGTAAAAATGGTAGCTAAAACAAGACCTAATAGTGAAACAGCTGCAGATCTAGTAAAAAGCTACATAGATTGGGGAGCAGGACCAAGAGCATCACAAAATTTAATTCTGGCAGCAAAAACACATGCTGTAATTCAAGGAAAATTCTCTCCAGATATAGAAGATGTTCAAGCAGTAGCAATTAGTATTTTACGCCACAGAATAATAAAAAATTATAAAGCAGAAGCAGAAGGCGTTTCCGAAGAACAAATCATTACCTCCTTATTTTAAAAAGCTATTCTAGCACCTTTTTACATTAAAAAGATTTTTTTTTACTAAATCGTTATAGTTTTAATAGAAATTAGTCCTTTTTTACTTCTAACTACACCTCTTAAAGTAGTTATGTTTTGTTATTTTACTATTTTCGAGTATATAAAATTTTCGTATTCTTAAAAATAAACACTTAAAATGCGAAATCGTTAAATTATATTTAATCATTCCTGCATATCTTTATATATTTTTTAAACTCTCCTAAATTTCGTAATTTCGCATGATATTTAATAAAAAATAAACCCTAAATCTTAAATATATGGGATTTGTCATCAATGTAATTGAAAACGTTGATGAAGCATTCAAAGAAGTTCGAAATTCTCTTACGTTTTCTGAATATGAAATTGCATTTTATTAAGATTGAAAAGAATTATTCTATTATATGAACATGTATAACGATTACATTAAGGAGATTGAAGAACGTAAACTTCAAGGTCTTCATCCAAAACCAATTGATGGTGCAGAATTACTAAGCGAAATCATTGCGCAAATTAAAGATTCAGATAATCAGTACAGAGAAGATTCTCTAAACTTTTTTATCTATAATGTTTTACCTGGTACCACAAGTGCTGCTGGTGTAAAAGCGGCATTCTTAAAAGAAATTATTTTAGGAGAATCTGTAGTTGCAGAAATTACTCCTGCTTTTGCTTTTGAACAATTATCGCACATGAAGGGAGGACCTTCTATTGAAGTGTTATTAGATTTAGCCTTAGGTAATGATGCAGCTATTGCAAAAGAAGCAGCAGAAGTTCTTAAAACACAGGTGTTTTTATATGACGCAGATACTTCTCGTTTAGAAGCAGCTTATAAAGCAGGTAATGCTATTGCTAAAGAACTTTTAGAAAGTTATGCAAAGGCAGAGTTTTTTACTAAGCTACCAGAAATTGATGAAGAAATAAAAGTAGTTACATTTATTGCTGGAGTAGGTGATATTTCAACAGATTTATTATCTCCAGGTGGTGACGCACACTCACGTTCTGATAGAGAATTACATGGGCAGTGTTTATTTGAGCACAACAAAGAACAACAAGCCGAATTAAAAGCTTTACAAGCACAACATCCTGATAAAAGAGTGATGTTAATTGCTGAAAAAGGTACTATGGGAGTTGGTTCTTCAAGAATGTCTGGTGTAAATAACGTAGCATTATGGACAGGTATTAAAGCTAGCCCATACGTGCCATTTATTAATATTGCTCCAGTAATTGCTGGAACAAACGGTATTTCTCCAATTTTCTTAACTACAGTTGGTGTAACAGGAGGTATTGGTTTAGACCTTAAAAACTGGGTGCAACAAAAAGACGAAAACGGAAACACTATTGTAGATGAAGATGGTGAACCAGTTTTAAAAGAAGTATATTCTGTTGCAACAGGAACTGTACTTACAATAAACACTAAAGAGAAAAAATTATATAACGGAGACACAGAATTAAAAGATATATCTGCAGCATTTACACCACAAAAAATGGAGTTTATGAAAGCAGGAGGTTCTTACGCTGTTGTTTTTGGTAAAAAATTACAAACCTTTGCTTCTAAAGTATTAGGTGTAGATGTAGTGCCAGTTTATGCACCATCAAAAGAAATTTCTATTGAAGGTCAAGGATTAACTGCTGTTGAAAAAATATTCAATAAAAATGCAGTTGGTACTACTCCAGGTAAAACATTACACGCAGGATCAGATGTTCGTGTAGAAGTAAATATTGTAGGTTCACAAGATACTACAGGTTTAATGACTTCTCAAGAATTAGAGATGATGGCTGCAACAGTAATTTCTCCAATTGTAGATGGAGCATACCAATCAGGTTGTCATACAGCATCTGTTTGGGATGATAAATCTAAAGCCAACATACCAAGATTAATGCGTTTTATGAACGACTTTGGTTTAATTACTGGTCGTGATCCTAAAGGGAAATATTTCCCAATGACAGATGTTATTCATAAAGTACTTAATGATATTACTGTTGGTGATTGGGATATCATTATTGGAGGAGATTCACACACACGTATGTCTAAAGGTGTTGCTTTTGGAGCAGATTCAGGAACCGTTGCTTTAGCGCTTGCTACAGGTGAGGCTTCTATGCCAATTCCACAGTCTGTAAAAGTAACGTTTAAAGGAGAAATGAAATCGTATATGGATTTCCGTGATGTGGTGCATGCAACACAACAACAAATGTTAAAGCAGTTTGGTGGTGAAAATGTATTCCAAGGTAGAGTAATTGAAGTTCATATCGGAACACTTACTTCAGATGAAGCTTTTACATTCACAGATTGGACAGCAGAGATGAAAGCTAAGGCTTCTATCTGTATTTCTGAAGATGATACGCTTATCGAATCATTAGAAATAGCAAAAGGTCGTATCCAAATCATGATTGATAAAGGTATGGATAACGAGAAACAAGTGCTTAAAGGACTTGTTGATAAAGCAAATACAAGAATTACTGAGCTTAAAACAGGAATTAAACCAGCTTTAAGACCAGATGCTAACGCTAAATATCACGCCGAAGTTATTATTGATTTAGATGAAATTGCTGAGCCAATGATTGCAGATCCAGATGTAAATAATGAAGATGTTTCTAAACGTTATACACATGATAACATTAGACCATTATCTTACTACGGAGGAACTAAAAAAGTAGATTTAGGTTTCGTAGGATCTTGTATGGTGCATAAAGGAGATATGAAAATATTAGCTCAAATGTTGAAAAACATTGAAGCTCAAAATGGAAAAGTGGAATTTAAAGCACCTTTAGTAGTTGCACCTCCAACTTACAATATTGTAGATGAGTTAAAAGAAGAAGGAGATTGGGAAGTGTTACAAAAATACTCTGGTTTCGAATTTGACGATAGCGCACCAAAAGGTTTAGCGCGTACTAAGTATGAAAACATGTTATACTTAGAGCGTCCAGGTTGTAATTTATGTATGGGTAACCAAGAAAAAGCAGAACCAGGAGATACTGTAATGGCAACTTCTACACGTTTATTCCAAGGAAGAGTTGTAAAAGATGATGGAGAGAAAAAAGGAGAATCTTTATTATCTTCTACTCCAGTGGTAGTATTATCTACCATTTTAGGAAGAACTCCTACTTTAGCTGAATATGAAGCTGCAGTAGATGGTATTGTTTTAACCAAGTTTAAGCCTTCGCAAAAACAATTAGTTAGATAATATAATATCTTTATATATAAAAAAGCCTGAGTCTTAGATTCAGGCTTTTTTTTTGTTTCTAAATTAAAAAATAGGTATATAAAAAAACATTCTCATTTTAAGACATTATAGCATAGAAAAAACTTATTTCACTATCATTATATATATGTTATTTACACTTTTATAGTCATTCTACATTTTGTATATTAGTACAAATAATCCAAAAAAATATAAATACTATGGCATTCGACATTGATATGATAAAAAAGGTTTATGCGCAAATGGCAGAACGTGTTGATAAAGCACGTGAAGTTGTTGGTAAGCCCTTAACACTTTCTGAAAAAATCTTATATAATCATCTTTGGGATGGAAGCCCGACAAAAGCATTTACTAGAGGTAAAGATTATGTAGACTTTGCTCCAGACCGTATTGCTTGTCAAGATGCAACAGCGCAAATGGCCTTATTGCAATTTATGCAAGCAGGAAAACCAAAAGTTGCAGTGCCAACTACAGTACATTGTGATCACTTAATACAAGCAAAAGATGGAGCGGCAACAGATTTAAAACATGCCAATTCTGTAAGTAGTGAGGTATTTGAATTTTTAGCATCTGTATCTAATAAATATGGTATTGGTTTCTGGAAACCAGGAGCAGGAATTATACATCAAGTAGTATTAGAAAATTATGCATTTCCTGGCGGAATGATGATTGGTACAGATTCGCATACAGTAAATGCAGGAGGACTAGGAATGGTTGCTATTGGTGTAGGAGGAGCAGATGCAGTAGATGTAATGGCAGGAATGCCTTGGGAACTTAAATTTCCTAAACTAATAGGAGTGAAGTTAACCGGAAAAATTTCGGGTTGGACAGCGCCTAAAGATGTAATATTAAAAGTTGCAGGTATTGTTTCGGCAAAAGGAGGTACTGGTGCAATTGTAGAATATTTTGGGCCAGGAGCTACTTCTTTATCTTGTACAGGTAAAGGAACTATTTGTAATATGGGAGCAGAAATAGGTGCTACCACTTCTACATTTGGATATGATGATTCTATGGAACGCTATTTACGTGCCACAGATAGAGCAGATGTTGCTGATGCTGCAAACCAAGTAAAAGAATATTTAACAGGTGATGCAGAAGTGTATGCAAATCCAGAACAATATTTTGATCAAGTTATTGAAATTGACTTATCTAAATTAGGGCCTTTATTAAACGGTCCTTTTACTCCAGATTTATCTACGTCTGCAGGTAAAGATATGGGAGAGAAAGCAAAAGCTAACGATTGGCCAATAAAAGTAGAATGGGGTTTAATAGGTTCTTGTACCAATTCTTCTTATGAAGATTTATCCAGAGCTTCTTCTATTGCACAACAAGCTTTAGACAAGGGCTTAAAAATGAAAGCCGAGCTTGGTATTAATCCAGGATCAGAACAAGTACGTTATACTGCAGATAGAGATGGAATTTTAGGAATCTTTGAAAAATTAGATGCTAAAATATTTACCAATGCTTGCGGACCATGTATTGGGCAATGGGCAAGATATAGTGATCCTAAAAATGCACCAAAAAACAGTATTGTACATTCTTTTAATAGAAACTTTGCTAAACGTGCCGATGGTAACCCAAATACACATGCTTTTGTAGCTTCACCAGAATTAACTGCAGCAATAGCTATTGCTGGTAGGTTAGATTTTAACCCAATGACAGATAAGCTAATTAATGAAGATGGTCAAGAAGTAATGTTTGATGAGCCTACAGGTTGGGAGTTACCTCCAAAAGGGTTTGCTGTAGAAGATGCAGGTTATGTAGAGCCAGTTGCAGATGGAAGTAATGTAGAAGTTACTGTAAGCCCAACATCAGAACGTTTACAGTTGCTAACACCATTTGAACCCTTAGGAAATGAAATTTATGGCGCTAAACTATTAATTAAAGCATTTGGTAAATGTACTACAGACCATATTTCTATGGCTGGACCTTGGTTACGTTTTAGAGGACATTTAGATAATATTTCTAATAACTGTTTAATTGGAGCAGTTAATGCATTTGGTAAGAAAACAAACTTTGTTAAAAATCAATTAACAGGAGAGTTTGAAGGTGTGCCTGATGCAGCAAGAGCATATAAAGCAGCTGGAGTAAAAACAGTTGTTGTAGGAGATCATAATTATGGAGAAGGTTCTTCTCGTGAGCATGCTGCTATGGAGCCAAGACACTTAGGTGTTGCTGCTGTTATTGTGAAGTCTTTTGCAAGAATTCACGAAACAAACCTTAAAAAACAAGGAATGTTAGGTTTAACTTTTGCTAATGAAAACGATTACGATTTAATTCAAGAAGACGATACTTTTAACTTTATTGATTTAAATGAATTTGCACCAGATAAACAATTAACATTAGAAGTGGTTCATGCAGATGGAACTAAAGATGTTATTAAGTTAAACCATACATATAACCAACCTCAAATAGATTGGTATAATGAAGGATCTGCTTTAAATTTAATTAAGAAAGAAAATAATTCTTAAGTCTATATTGCAATAAATAAATTAAAAACTCCTGAATTTATTCAGGAGTTTTTTTTTGATTATTAGTAAGTTTTTTAACAAAAAACGACAATTATTTAAATATTAAAAAAGAAACACTTATGAATTCACTTTGGTTTTTAGATGATGTAAATCTGTTTAAAGTACTTTGTCCTCATAAATTCAAAGCTTATAAAAAGGAGCATGATTTTGATGCATATAAAAAGAAGGACTATATTTATTTTGAAGAGGATTCTGCTAATAAAGTGTATTTAATAGAAAAAGGTAAAGTGAAAATTGGTTACTACAACGAAGATGGAGAAGAAGTAGTAAAAGCAATTTTAACTAAAGGCGAATTATTTGGTGAAAAAGCTATTTTAGGTCAAATAACCAGAAAAGAATTTGCGCAATCTGTAGATAATGTAACTTCCATTTGTCCTATTGGTGTAGATACCATGCATGATTTAATGCGTAACAATCAAACCTTAAGTTTTAAAATATATAAGTTTATAGGTTTTAAATTTCAAAAATTAGAAAGAAGACTTCAGCTTCTTTTATTTAAAGATACTAAAACACGATTAAAAGAATTTTTAAACGAATTATGTGATGAATATGGCTATAACTGCGATAAAACAGGAGATCACGTTATTAAACATCCATATACTCAAAAAGATATAGCTTCCTTAATAGGTACTTCAAGACCAACTTTAAATATTCTTTTAAACGAACTTAAAGACGAAAATTACCTTGATTTTTATGGTAAAGAAATTCGAATAATAAAAAAATCTGCATAAAATTTTATTTTTTTTCATTTGTGTTAGATAGCTAACAAAACAAGTCCTAGGTATAGAATAATTTTACACCAAGAAATAAAACAAATAAAAAAAAATAAATTATGAAAAAGTTAATTTTTGGAGCAGCGCTATTAGGACTTGTAGGTGTATCGTGCTCAAATGATGATGACAACACATCAAACACTACTACTAATGGTTCCTTTACGGTTACTATTGAAAATGTAGCACCTTTAAACACATTTTTAAAATCAGGTATTTTTAATACACCAGTAGGCGATTCTAGTCCTGGACCTGCAACACCAGGAAAGCGATATGAATTTACAGTAGATGCTGGACAAAGCCAAAGTCTGTCTTTTGTAACCATGTTAGCAGCTACTAATGACGCGTTTTTTGCACCAGGAAATGAAGGTATTGCTTTATATGACGAAAATGGTAATCCAATTACAGCAGATGTAACAGATCAAGTGTATTTATGGGATGCAGGTACAGAAGTAAATGAAGAACCTGCAGTAGGACCAAATACAGTAACTAATCAATCTGGTCCAAATACTGGAGTAGATGAAAACGGAAACGTTTTATTAATGAGTGCTGTTACAAACGGAGAAACTTTTGCGTTTCCTCCAGTAAATGAAATCATTAGTGTATCTGTAACACACCAATCAGGAACACAGTTTTTAATTAGTATTGAAGATCTTGCTGGAGCAGAATTAAGCACTAGTATGGGGACAAGAGTAGCTCCACTTTCGCCAGGTGTTTATGTGGTACATGGAGGAGATAACCCTTTGTTTACTGAAGGAGAACCAGATTTAGGTCAAGGAATTGAAAACATAGCAGAAGATGGTGATGTTACAAATTTAGGAACTTATACAGCTGCTAATACAGGTGTTACTTATCCTGCTTCACCAGGTGTTTGGGTAGTAAATACAGAAGGAACAAACCCTTTATTTACAGAAGGAGTTGTTGATTATGGTGATGGTATTGAGGCTATTGCTGAAGATGGAAATACCGCTATTTTAGGAGCAAATATTTTAAACTTATCTGGAGTTATGGATGGTGCAATTATGAATACTCCAGTAGGAAGTAATAATCCAGGTCCAATTTTACCAGGTTCTTCTTACCAATTTACTTTTGATGCTGAAGTAGGAGACAATTTGTCTTTTGTAAATATGTTAGCAGCAACTAATGATGTATTTATAGGAACATCAGATCAAGGAATTGCTCTTTTTGATACTAATGGAAATGCAATAAGTGGAGATGTTACCGATGAGATTTACTTTTGGGATGCAGGAACAGAAGTAAATGAAGAACCAGCAATAGGTCCAAATACAGTAACCAATCAGTCAGGTGCAGATACAGGATTGGATGAAAATAATGCCGTTCAACTTTTAAGTAATGTTAATGACGGATTTACTTACCCATCTGTAGACACTGTGATTAAAGTTACTATTTCTGCTAATTAATAATAGCATTAAAAGTGTAAAGCTTTCTAGAGTTTTGTTATTAAATTTGAAGCACATTATTGTAAAATAATAATGTGCTTCATCTTTTTATTAAATACGTATTATGACGAAATCTAAAAAAGGTAGAATTTCTAACATTGTTTTTGTTGTTATTCTTTTATTGCTAATTATACCGCAAACAAGAAAACCAATACAAATAGCTTTACATAAAGGTTTGGCTCTCATTAGTCCTTCGGTTAACACGGAAGATGATAGCAGGGAGATACACTATAACAGTTGGCAATTACAAGATATAAAAGGAAACACGGTAAATTTTAAAGATTATAAAGGAAAAGTAGTTTTAATAAATTTTTGGGCTACTTGGTGTCCTCCTTGTATTGCAGAAATGCCTAATCTAGAGAAGTTGCATGAGGATTATAAAGATAAGGTGGTGTTTTTATTTGTTTCTAATGAAAAGAATAAGGTAATAAACACTTTTTTAGCGCAACATAAGTATTCGTTTAACGTATTTACCCCTTTAGAAAATGCTCCAGAATTTGAAGTGTCTAGTATTCCTAGAACATTATTAATAAATAAAGAAGGAAAAATTATTATTGATAAAGAAGGTGCTGCAAATTGGAATAGTCAAAAAGTGAGAGAAACACTTGATGATTTGTTAAAATAGAAAGAGATAGGTATGGCAAAAAAGAAGTAATCTTTATTATACCCTTAATAAATTATTAAGTAAATGCTTTGTGGCTGTTAAGGTGATTTTAGTTTATTCTAAATTCTTCCTAAGATAGGTGAAGTGTATTTATTGGTTTTTGTTTTGTGCGCACGAGAAGATTCGAACTTCCACGAACTAATGTTCACCAACCCCTCAAGCTGGCGCGTCTACCAATTCCGCCACGTGCGCAAAATTTAAAAAGCAATATAAACAAAAAAAGTTAAGCAGATGCTTAACTTTTTTTAGTGACCGGGCTGGGGCTCGAACCCAGGACCCTCTCCTTAAAAGGGAGATGCTCTACCAACTGAGCTACCAGGTCAATGTTTCGTTATTACGAGGGTGCAAATATAGTAAGTTTTATTAATAAAACAACTTTTTGCTTAATAGCTTTTAATCAATTTTGCTTTAGGCTTAAATTAAAAAAAAAAGCTTCAAAAAAAAAGCTAAGCTTTTGCTTAACTTTTTAGTGACCGGGCTGGGGCTCGAACCCAGGACCCTCTCCTTAAAAGGGAGATGCTCTACCAACTGAGCTACCAGGTCAATTTGTTTCGCTGTAACGAGGGTGCAAATATAGAAGGTTTTATTAATAAAACAATGCTTTTTTTTAATTTTTTTTATTTTTTTTTCGTTTTTTTGCCAACTAGTAATGTATGTTTTTAATACTCAATAAGTAGCGCAAAAATGAAAATAATTTTAATAGGGTATATGGCTTCTGGAAAATCTTATTTAGGGCAAAAATTAGCCAAAATTTTAGATTTTGAGTTCTTAGATCTGGATGATTTTATAGAAAAAGAAGAGAAAGCCACAATTAAAGAGATCTTTTTAAGCAAAGGGGAGATCTATTTTAGAAAAATAGAGCATCTTTATTTAAAAAAAGCAATTGCTACTAATAGTAATACGGTAATTAGTTTGGGTGGTGGTACGCCTTGTTATGGTAATAATATGAGTTTGCTACTAAACAAACCAAATATTAAAACGGTGTATTTACAAGTTAGTATTCCTAATTTAGTAGAAAGAGTTTTAAATGAAACAGCTAAAAGACCAATTATAGCACATCTTAAAACAAAAGAAGAACTTACAGAGTTTGTAGGTAAACATCTTTTTGAAAGAATACCTTTTTACTCTAAAGCAGCATGTACTGTAAATGCTAATAAAAAAGAAAACGAAGTTATAGAGTCTGTTTTAATGCAATTATTTTAAAAAAGCTTCACAATTAGTCCCTTCTAATACTACATCAATATGTTCATGTAAGGAGGTAGAAAGAGAAATACCTTTAAAATCTGCCTTAACAGGATATTTTTTATGGTTTCTATTAACTAATACAGCGGTTTTAAACTGTTTTAAAGGTACATCTAAAAAGTGTTTAACACCATAAACTAGTGTAGTACCACTATTTAATACATCATCTATAAGTACTACTGACTTGTTTGTGTATTCTGTAGCAGGTATTGATGTGTTAATTTTGCTTAAAGGGTTCTTTTTATCTATAATAACTTTACAAAGTATTGGGTTAATAGTAGATATTTTAGATAATACGGTTTTTAGTTTTTTAGCTAAAATATAGCCATTACTATCTATTCCAGCTAAAATAACTTCCTCTTCATTTACATTGCTCTCATAAATTTGATATGCAATTCGTTTGATTTTGTGCTGTATTTCTTCGTGTGATAGTATGCTATTTTTTTTGCTAACCATAGTTATAGTTGTTTTTTTTCAAAGATAAATTAGTTTAAATAAATGTAATAATTTTAATCTTGATTTTCTTCATTATAATCCTCTAGATCTCTTCTGTCTTTTTTTGTAGGTCTTCCAGTTCCTTTTTTTCTATAATAATCCTTAGAGTATTTTAAAAGTTCTTGTGCTTCAAAAGCTTCTTTTGGTGTAATATCTGTTCGGTATATATCTACCAATTTTGCTCCAACTCGATTTGGTGGTATATCATTTACCTTTAGTTTATAGTTTATTTGGTTTTTTCTAACCTCTATGGTATCTGTTGGGTAAACCTCACGACTTGGTTTTACAGTATCTCCATTCACCTTAATGTGCCCTTTTTTACAAGCTGTAGTAGCAATACTTCTCGTTTTAAAATATCTAACACACCATAAAAATTTATCAATTCGCATATAATTTAATATAAAAAAACTACGTTAATCTTCTTGTGCAAAATTAGTTTAAAATTGTATCTTGCAAGCAAAAAAATAGTAATAATGAAATAAGCTAACCGTTTTGTTTATTAACAAACTACTTAAAAGGTTATTGTATTTATTACTAAGGAAATTAAAAATATTAAAATGAAATTAAGAAAAATAGCAATAGTTGCATTTGCATTAATAATAGTTATAGCATCTTGTACTCCAGATGATGACATTACAACTGCTGATTTAAGAGACCGAACGGAGGTTTATGCTGAAGATTTAGAAGAAATTGAAACTTTTTTAGAAACACATTTTTATAACTACGAAGATTTTGATTTTACAAATCCTTATAGTGTAGCTAATGATGATTTTGAAATTGTTTTTACAGCACTTTCTGAAGATCCAACTAAAACAGCTATTATAGACAGACCTGAACTTAAGTTTAAAATGGTAGAAGACCCATTAGAAGAAGGCTTGTTTTATAAAATGTATTATATAGAAGTAAGACAAGGTCTAGGTCAAGATGTACATTTTATAGATAGAGTTTATGTAACGTATGAAGGTAGTAGTACTGGTGGTGTTATTTTTGATAGCGTTTCTAATTTACAAGACTTTGAGTTAACACAAGTATTAAGTGGAGGAGTAGTTACTGGTTTTAGAGAAGCTTTATTAGAATTTAAAACAGCAACTAGTTTTACTCCTAATGGTGATGGTACCGATTTATACCATAATCATGGTATTGGTGCCGCTTTTATACCTTCAGGTATTGGGTATTTTGCACAAGTATTAGAAGATGTTAGTAATTATACACCTTTAATTTTTAAATTTAATTTATTTGATCGTGCTTTATTAGATCATGATGGTGATGGTATTCCTTCGTTTTTAGAAGATCTTGATGAAGATTTAGATGTTTATGATGATGATACTAATGAAGATGATGCTCCAAACTTTTTTGATTCTGATGATGATGGTGATGGTATAAACACTGCCGATGAAATTGAATTAAAATCATATCCAGAAGAAGGTATGGCAGACTTTACTACTAAAGAAGAAGCGCAGGCTTATTTTGATGCTAATGCAGTAGACGGAGAAGTTATGATAGAAATAGATTATAGTAATGCTAACGCTAACTATACACTTTACACGTTTATAGCACCAGACTCTAATGGTAATGGTATTCCAGATTATTTAGATGCTACGTATCCAGAATAATATATAAGGTAAGTATAAAAAAAAGCCACTTTTCTTTTAAGGAAAGTGGCTTTTTTTATGTGGTGGTTTACGGTTATAATAAAATAGAAAGGCTTAAAATTAATTGGTCTGGTCTAGTGTCAATTCTACTAACATTTAAACCATTATTACTAACAAAAGTAGCTTCGTTTTCAGTAAAACCTCTTTCGTATCTTAAATCTATTCCAATAGTGTTAAAGCTTACTCCAAACCCAAAATTAAGACCTACAGTAAAATCTTTTTCTACTTCGCTAATAGCAACACCATCAAATTCGGTATCTAAAATGTATTGTAAAGATGGTCCTCCAAAAGCATTAAAATAATTTAAAAACTTAACACCTACCAAAAGTGGTGCATCTAATTTTTGCATAGTAAAATCATCACTATCATAATCACTTTTAGTTTTGGTATATACTATTTCTGGTTTAAAAAATATTTTATCTCCAACCTTACCAAAAGCACCAATATGAAAACCAACATTTCTATCCGGATTTTCAGAATTAGCGTTTATAGATTCAAAATATTTCCCGTTAGCATTGTAGTTAATACCAGCTTTTAAACCAAATCCGTTACTATTTTGTCCTTGTATATTAAAAAGGAAACCAAAAAATAATAAACTTGTAATAAAGATTTTTTTCATAATAATTCGTTTTTAGTGATTTCTTATTAAAACGAAGATACAAAGTAATTATTTTCTTTTGCAAAAGATTCTCCTACATTAATCTTTAATTAATATAGCAGTAAATACTAGTATAAAGTATAATTTTATTAAATGTTTAAGAAGGTATCTTATTTAGTTAATTATATTTGCCACTTCTTAATGTATTTAAATGAAATTTGAATTAAAAGCAAAAGACGCACAAAGTAGTGCAAGAGCAGGAGTAATGACTACAGATCATGGTGTAATAGAAACTCCTATATTTATGCCTGTTGGTACAGTAGCTTCTGTAAAAGGAGTACACCAACGCGAATTAAAAAATGATATTAATCCAGATATTATTTTAGGAAACACCTATCATTTGTTTTTAAGACCTAAAACTACCATTTTAGAACAAGCAGGTGGTTTGCATAAGTTCATGAATTGGGATAGAAATATATTAACAGATTCTGGTGGTTATCAAGTATATTCTCTTTCTGCTAATAGAAAAATTAAAGAAGAAGGGGTTAAGTTTAAATCACATATAGATGGTAGTATGCACATGTTTACACCAGAAAATGTAATGGAAATTCAACGTAGCATTGGTGCAGATATCATTATGGCTTTTGATGAGTGTACACCTTACCCTTGCGATTATAACTACGCAAAACGCTCGATGCATATGACGCATCGTTGGTTAAATAGATGTATTAAACATTTAGAGAAAACACCTTTTAAGTATGATTATAGCCAAACCTTTTTCCCTATAGTACAAGGGAGTACTTATAAAGATTTAAGACGTCAATCTGCAGAATATATAGCAAACGCTGGAGCAGAAGGAAATGCTATTGGAGGACTTTCTGTAGGAGAACCAGCAGAAGAAATGTATGCAATGACAGAGGTGGTAACAGAAATTTTACCAGAAGATAAACCACGTTATTTAATGGGTGTTGGTACACCTATAAATATTCTAGAAAATATTGCTCTAGGTATTGATATGTTTGACTGTGTTATGCCAACGCGTAATGCTAGAAACGGTATGTTATTTACTGCACATGGTACCATAAATATTAAAAATAAAAAGTGGGAAAATGATTTTTCTGCTATTGATGATATGGCTATCACTTTTGTAGATACTGAATACAGTAAAGCATATTTAAGACACTTGTTTACAGTAAATGAATTACTAGGAAAACAAATAGCTACTATTCATAATTTAGGATTTTATTTATGGTTGGTTCGCGAGGCTAGAAAACATATCTTAGCAGGAGATTTTAGAACCTGGAAAGATAGAATGGTAAAACAAATGGATAAACGTCTATAATAAACAACAATAAGAACGTTGAAAATACTTGATTGGTACATATTAAAACGCTATTTGTCTACATTTTTCATGATGTTGTTACTCTTTATTCCTATTGGAATAACAGTACACTTAGCTGAAAAAATCGGAAAAATTCTTGAAAACGATGTGCCTCTAGGCGAAGTGTTACTCTATTTTGTAGACTTTACCGTTTACTTTGCACATCTACTTTTTCCGTTGTTTTTATTTTTATCGGTAATCTTTTTTACATCAAAATTAGCTAACAATACAGAAATAGTAGCCTTTTTAAGTTCAGGAGTTTCCTTTACTAGATTTTTAAGACCCTACTTAATTGGTGCATCTATTGTTGCTGTATTTGCTCTTGTTTTAGGACTCTATTTAGCGCCAGAAGCAAGTAAAGGCTTTAATGATTTTGATTATAAATACTTTAAAAAAGGTAAAAGCGCTGCAGATACAAGAAACGTGTATAGGCAGATAAATGATAATGATTATATTTATGTAAGTAGTTTTAATATAAAAGATAAACTAGGGCATAACTTTACGTTAGAGCATTTTGAAAACGATAAAATGATCTATAAAATGGAAGCACAAAACATTCGTTATATAGAAAAAGATTCTACTTATAGATTAATTCGATATGTAAAACGTACCATTGGTGAACATGATGATATTATAGTAAAAGAAAGAAGAAAAGACACCCTGTTTTCTTTTGATCTAGAAGATCTTACTCCTGTAGAATATATTGCAGAAACACTAACCTATGGCGATTTAACAAAGTTTATTGCTAAAGAAGAACAAAGAGGCTCCTCAAACATTGGTCGTTATAAATTAGTAAAATACAGAAAATGGAGTTTACCAGTTTCGGTATTTATACTAACCATAATAGCAGTAGCTGTTTCTTCTATTAAACGTCGTGGAGGAATGGGTGTTAACCTTGCTTTTGGTATTTGTATAGCAATGGTTTTTGTCTTTTTTGATAAGATTTTTGGGGTTATGGCATCACAATCTGACTTTTCACCAATATTAGCAGTTTGGTTTCCTAATATACTATTTGGTATATTGGCCTTATACTTACTTTATCATGCTAAACGATAAGCTTAAAAATTATCTGCACTTACATGTTTTAGTGTTTATTGCAGGTTTTACAGCAATACTTGGCGAGTTAATTACCATAAACGCAGTACCTTTAGTTTGGTTTAGAATGCTAATGGCAACTATTTTAGTAGGTGTGTATGTAGCCATTTCTAAAACTAAAATTAAACTTTCTGTAAGCGCAATTGCAAAACTATCTCTAGCAGGAGTTGTTATTGCTTTGCATTGGATTACTTTTTTTGGAGCCATAGATGTTTCTAACGTATCTATTACATTAGCCATGTTTTCAACAGGAGCATTTTTTGCATCTCTATTAGAACCTATAATTTATAAACGAAAAATTATTTGGTACGAAATACTCTTTGGTGGTATTGTAATTATAGGTGTGTTTATAATAACACAAAGTGAAATAAAGTATATAAACGGAATTATTTTAGGAATAACTTCGGCTTTTTTATCCTCTTTATTCGCCGTTTTAAACGGAAAATTTCTAGAAAAATATTCGGCAACTAGTATTTCTTTTTACGAGTTTATTAGCGGAGTAGCTTTTATAACTATATTTCTTTTGGTTTTTTATGATGGATTCTCCGTTTCCTTTTTTCAATTACCAACTACAGACTATATATACTTGTTTATTCTTGCCTCTGTTTGTACTGCCTATGCATTTATAGCTTCGGTGTACGTAATGCGCTATATTAGTCCATACACTGTAGTGCTTACCTATAATTTAGAACCTATTTATGGTATTATTTTAGCAATCTTGCTTTTTCCAGAAAAAGAAAAAATGTCAATAAATTTTTATTATGGTGCCTCTTTAATTCTTGGAGTAGTGCTACTTAACGGCATTTTAAAAAATAGAAAAGCTTTAAAAGCAAAGAAGATAAAAGAGTAAACAAAAAAATACGTAATTTTGCACACTAACTATTAATAAAACTTAAATTCAAAAATGGAATATTTAGAATTTGAACTTCCTATAAAAGAGCTAGAAGATCAATTGCAAAAATGCCAAATTATTGGTACAGAAAGCGAAGTTGATGTTACTGAAACTTGTAAGCAAATTGAAAAGAAGCTTTTAGCTACTAAAAAAGACATATATAAAAACTTAACACCATGGCAACGTGTACAATTGTCACGTCATCCTAATAGACCTTATACTTTAGACTATATTAATGCGCTTTGTGGTGAATCTTTTTTAGAGCTTCATGGAGACAGAACCTTTAAAGATGATAAAGCTATGATTGGTGGCCTTGGTAAAATTGGCGACCAAAGTTTTATGTTTATTGGGCAACAAAAAGGATACAATACTAAAACAAGACAATATAGAAACTTTGGGATGGCAAATCCTGAAGGATACAGAAAAGCACTACGCTTAATGAAATCTGCCGAAAAATTTGGCATTCCTGTTGTTACCTTGTTAGACACTCCTGGAGCATATCCTGGTTTAGAAGCAGAAGAACGCGGACAAGGAGAAGCTATTGCCAGAAATATTCTTGAAATGACAAGACTAAAAGTACCAATCATTACCATTGTTATTGGTGAAGGTGCTTCTGGTGGAGCATTAGGTATTGGTGTAGGTGATAAAGTACTAATGTTAGAAAATACATGGTACTCTGTAATTTCACCAGAATCTTGTTCTTCTATCTTATGGAGAAGCTGGGAGTTTAAAGAACAAGCAGCAGATGCTTTAAAGCTTACAGCTACAGATATGAAGAAACTTAAAATTGTAGACGAAATTATTAAAGAACCGCTTGGTGGTGCACATCAAGATAGAGATAAAACGTTTTCTACTGTAAGTAATGCAATTCTTAAAACTTTTGAAGAGCTTAAAAACTTATCACCAAAAGATTTAGTAGAACAACGTATGGAAAAATATGCAAATATGGGTGTGTATAAAGGCTAGTTCTTACTAAAACCCCTTGATTAAAAAAATCTGAAGTTTTACGCTTCAGTTTTTTTTATGCTTATTAACAATATTTTTTATTTATTAACAGTTAAAATGTTGACTACCTGTGGAGATTGAACTATCTTTATAAGTGTAATTATCTCAACAATTATTTACTTTCGCTTACCTAAAATAAGCCGAAACTATAAAATACAGATGTAGCTTAGTAATACATACTACAGCTAACCTTAAAAAAATGTTATCTATTAAATGAAACAACCTAACCCAATAAAAGGCTATCCAGTCGATAAAAGTACCATCATTAACCTGGAAAAAGGAAAGATTCCTCCGCAGGCTCTTGAATTAGAAGAGGTGGTACTTGGTGCTATGATGATAGACAAAAAAGGTGTGGATGAAGTAATTGATATTTTAAGTCCTGAAGCATTTTATAAAGAAGCGCATCAAAATATTTTTGAAGCTATTTTTCAACTCTTTGAAAATAGTGAACCTATTGACTTGTTAACCGTTTCTAGCCAGTTAAAGAAAAGTCAGAAACTAGATGTTTCAGGTGGAGATTTTTACCTAATTTCACTTACGCAAAAAGTATCTTCTTCTGCACATATCGAGTTTCATGCTCGTATTATTCTGCAAAAGTATATTCAACGTAGTCTAATAAAAATCTCTTCAGAAATTATTGAAGATGCTTATGATGAAACACAAGATGTTTTTGATTTATTAGATAGCGCAGAATCTAAGTTATACGAAGTAACCCAAGGAAATATTAAAAAATCGAGTGAAACAGCTCAAGATTTAGTAATTCAAGCCAAGAAGAAAATTGAAGAAATATCTAATCAAGAAGGACTAAGTGGTATTGCTACAGGTTTTAATAAGTTAGATAAATTAACTTCTGGTTGGCAACCTTCCGATTTAATTATTGTTGCTGCTCGTCCTGGTATGGGTAAAACAGCTTTAACCTTATCTATGGCTAGAAATATTGCTGTAGATCAAAATGTACCAGTAGCATTCTTCTCTTTAGAGATGGCTTCGGTACAATTAATAACACGTTTAATTTCTAGTGAAACAGGTTTATCTTCAGAAAAATTAAGAACAGGTAAACTAGAAAAACACGAATGGGAACAACTAAACGTGAAAGTAAAGAGTCTTGAAAAAGCACCTTTGTTTATTGATGATACACCATCGCTTTCTATTTTTGATTTACGTGCAAAAGCAAGACGTTTGGCATCTCAACATGGTATTAAACTAATCATGATTGATTACTTGCAGTTAATGACAGGAGGACCTAGTCATGGTGGAAATCGTGAACAAGAAATCTCGATGATTTCTAGAAACTTAAAAGCATTAGCAAAAGAATTAATGGTGCCAGTAATTGCACTATCGCAATTATCACGTGCTGTAGAAACGCGTGGAGGAAGTAAAAGACCTTTACTATCCGATTTACGTGAATCTGGAGCAATTGAGCAAGATGCCGATATTGTGAGTTTTATCTATAGACCAGAATATTATAAAATTGATGAGTGGGATGATGAAGAACGCTCACCAACAGAAGGACAAGCAGAATTTATTATTGCCAAACATAGAAATGGTGGACTAGAAAATATTCGTTTAAAATTCCTTGGTCATTTAGGTAAGTTTGATAACCTAGACGATTTTGATTCGCCTTTCGAGTTTCATTCTAAAATGAATGCTGCCGAAAATGATGATTCTTTTAAAACCGAACATTTTCCATCACCAAGTGATGCTTTTGGTGCACCAGAGGATTTTGATGATAACGATGTGCCATTTTAAACCACAAAATAATAGCATATCTAATTACTAAAAAGGAAAACCTACAATGTTAAACGAACGCAGAACTACTAACATATTACTTTTTATTATAGTAATACCAATTGTGTTTTATTTATTAAAAGTATTGTCTTTTATATTTATTCCGTTGGTGTTTGCTATGTTTATTGCACTGTTGTTTTTACCATTAATGCGTTGGTTAAGCAAACGTAAAGTGCCAAAAATTGTAAGTATTCTTATTGTTGTTTTATTAATAGGTATAGGCTTAAAAGTAGGCGTAGAGCTTATTAAGTTATCTAGTAAACAAATCATGGCTAGTGATACTGCTTTTTTTGATAAAGCAGAAGTTAAAATAAACGATGCTACGCTCTATTTAGAAAATACTTTTGGTTTAGTTCTAGAAAAAGATAAAAGCCTTATATCTCAATTTGTTAAAAAAGAAAATATTGGTACTACTGTAGGTTTCTTAAGACAGTTTTTAACCATGCTACTCATGACTGCTTTTTTTGTAGTACTCTTATTGGCAGAGTCTATTAATATGCAGGACGTTTTAAATAAAATAATATTAAAACAAAAACACACTTCTTTGCGTACCTATGGTAAAATACAAAAAGAACTAAATACCTTTATTAAGGTCAAGTTTTTAGTTAGTTTTTTAACAGGTGTTGGTACAGGTTTGGCTTGTTACTTTTTTGATGTTAGTTTTCCTATTTTCTGGGGACTTTTCGCTTTTGTAATAAACTTTGTGCAGATGGTAGGTTCTTTTATAGCAGTAATAGCTCTTTCTATTTTTGCATTTGTAGAGCTAGAACCTACAAGTACTTTGTTTTTCTTTGTGCTTGCAATAACAGGAGTTCAAGTATTATTTGGCGCCATTTTAGAACCAATATTTATGGGTAAATCGTTTTCTATAAATATTATTACAGTATTAATAATGCTTATGTTTTGGGGTTTTCTTTGGGGAATTCCAGGGCTTATTATGGCAATTCCTATTACTGTATTTATTAAAATTATATTTGAGCAGTTTCCAAATACTAAAAAAATATCAGATTTAATTTCTTAAACTAATTCTCCCTTTTTTATTATCTTTCTATTTTTAATTTAAAGATAATAAGTTCATGGTTCATGGTACACATAATGCTGTTGAAGATAGCAGAAATAAAGACATTAAAATCTATATTAATGGCGAATTCTTTACTCGCGAAAATGCTAAAATTTCTGTTTTAGATAGTGGTTATCTTGTAGGAGATGGTATTTGGGAAGCACTCAGACTTCATAAAGGTGTACTTGTTTTTCTTCAAGATCATTTAGATAGATTGTGGCAATCTGCCGCAACCGTTGGTATGCAATTTCCGTTTACTAAAGAGGAGTTAGTAGCAGAAGTGTGGAAAACCTTAAAGCTTAATAATATGCATGATGATGTGCATGTTAGAATAATGATTACTAGAGGAATTAAAAAAACACCTTCTCAAGATCCTAGACTTACCATTTCTGGACCTAATGTGGTTATTTTACCAGAATACAAAAAAGCATCTCCAGAAAGTAAAGAAAAAGGAATTACTTTATTTACAAGTACCATTCGTCGTGGTTCTCCAGATTATTTAGATCCTAGATTAAATTGTCATAGTAAGTTGCATGAAGTTCAAGCCCTAATTCAAGCCATTGAAGCAGGAGCAGACGAAGCTTTAATGTTAGATGTTAATGGCTTTGTTGCCACTTGTAATGCAACTAATTTTTTTATTGTTAAAGATGAAGAAGTATTTACTTCTACTGGGCAATATTGTATGAATGGTATTACACGTGCAAAAGTAATTGAAGCTTGTAAAATAAATAATATTCCTTGTCATCAAAAAGACTTTTCATTGTTTGATGTTTATGGTGCAGACGAAGCTTTTGTAACCGGAACCTTTGGTGGTTTAACTCCTGTAACTAAAATTGATGGAAGACAAATAGGAGATAAACCGTTTGGAGATTTTACAAGAAAATTAAGTGGCCTATACCATGATTTAATAGATAAAGCAGTTTTAAATGGCTAATAGTAAACGTATTTGTTTGTGGTCTGGGCCAAGAAATATATCTACCACTTTAATGTATAGCTTTGCACAAAGACAAGACACTAAAGTGTTTGATGAACCTTTATATGCACATTACCTAAGCAATACAGATGCAAAAGAATACCATCCAGGAACACAAGATATTTTAAATACTTTAGAGCAGGATGGTACTAAGGTGATACAAAACATGATGACAAATACAGAAAAGCCAGTTTTGTTTTTTAAAAACATGACCCATCATGTATTGCATTTAAATAAAGATTTTATGAAAGATGTGTATAACGTGATACTAACTCGTGATCCTGTAGAAATGCTTCCGTCTTTTGATAAGGTTATAGAAAACCCAAGTTTAAAAGATGTTGGTTACGCTAAACACACAGAACTATTAGCATATTTTGAGGCCAATAATATAAAACCAATCGTTTTAGATTCTAAACGCGTGCTTTTAAATCCTAAAAAAGTTTTAACAGAGCTCTGTAGTTTTATAGGTATTCCTTTTGATGATAATATGTTACATTGGCAAGCAGGAGCTAGGCCAGAAGATGGCGTTTGGGCAAAATATTGGTATGCCAATATTCATAAATCTACAGGTTATTTAACTTATAAACCTAAAACAGCTCCTTTTCCAGAACATTTAAAACCATTATTAAACCAATGTATACCGCATTATAACGCATTACTTAAATATGCAATTGGTTAAAATTGTACTAATTGCGTTTATAACAGAATAATTTTTGAGTACCTTTCTACAAATGAAAAAAATAATAACACTTTTACTAATACTTTTTGTAACGCAAACCTTTGCTTCCTACATCCTTATTCCTATGGATGCAGAAACACAGAAAAACCATTTAAAAGCTTACGGAATTACGTATTGGACACTAGAAAAACAACTAAAAGTAAAATGGCTACTCAATTATAGAGGAGGATCTTTTTTGTTGCCAGATTCTATTGAAATTCAAAAAGAATGCCAGATTAGAGGTGTTTCTTTTGAAATTTTATCCAATGCTAAAACCGAAAGTATTCTAGAAGAAATAAGTAGTCCTAGTAAAAATATGGATGCAGTAGTTTTAGAGAAAGCTCCTAAAATTGCAGTATACACACCAAAAGGAAAATTACCTTGGGATGATGCAGTAACTATGGTTTTAAGTTATGCCGAAATACCTTATGAAACCATTTATGATGAAGAAGTATTAAACGATGCACTTTTATTATATGATTGGTTGCATTTACACCATGAAGATTTTACAGGTCAATATGGTAAGTTTTATAGAGCATATAGAACTGCCGCTTGGTATATTGAAGAAAAAAAGGAAGCCGAAGCATTAGCAACCAAACTTGGTTATGATAAGGTTTCTGAAGAAAAGTTAGCAGTTTCCTTAAAAATTAGAGATTATGTAGTTGGAGGCGGATTTATGTTTGCCATGTGTAGCGCAACAGATAGTTTTGATATTGCACTTTCTGCACAAGGAGTAGATATATGTGAGCCTATGTTTGATGGTGATGGTAGTGACGCTAACTATCAAAACAAAATAGATTATAGTAAAACCTTTGCTTTTAAAGATTTTATTCTAGAACAAAGTCCTAATGTATATGAGTTTTCTAGTATAGATATGACCCAAAAAAGAAAAATATCGAAAACTGTAGATTATTTTACACTTATGGATTATTCTGCAAAATGGGATCCTATACCAACCATGTTATGTCAAAATCATACTGCTTTAGTTAAGGGGTTTATGGGACAAACCACATCTTTTACACGCGAAGAAATTAAAAGTAATGTGTTAGTAATGGGCGAAAATAAAACCAATGGCGAAGCAAAATATATTCATGGTATAAAAGGAAAAGGCTTTTTTACTTTTTATGGAGGACATGATCCAGAAGATTATACGCATAGAGTAGGAGACCCAAAAACCGAATTAGATTTGCATCCAACTTCACCAGGATACCGACTTATTTTAAACAACGTACTCTTTCCTGCAGCTAAAAAGAAGAAGCAAAAAACCTAAAGATGAAATATTTTGTATACTTTATTTTATGCTTTTGTACACAAATATCCTTTTCACAAACCGATAGCGTTTTAAGCTATGGCGAAAATTTAATTAATGAAAATAAATTAAAAGAAGCCAAAACATTTTATGAAAAACAATTACTAAGCGCTAATACTACAGAGCAAGAAGTATACTCTCTAATGGGTTTGGCAGAAATCTATAAATTAAAATTAGATTATGAGCAGGCCAATATTTTTTATGTAAAAGCCTATGATGTTATTAAAAATGTAAGCAATAAAAAATTGCATTTTTTTTACCATGTTAAAATGGCTGAGTTCTACAGAAAGCGAACTTTATTCAAGCAATCTGTTGCTCAACTGGATAAAGCAAAATTAATTATAGAAAAGCATAAAATGGATGATGCCATTTTATCTAAATATTATAGCAGAAAAGCAGCACTATTTACAGAACATTTTTTTATACCAGATTCTACCTTGTACTATGCTCAAAAAGCACTGGTACTAGCAAAAAAAGTAAAAGATAAAGATGGTGTGTTTTATTCTTCGCTAGAAATAGCAGGTGTTTATGAAGAAAAAAATCACTATCATCTTGCTATAAAAAAACTTCAAGAGTTAATAAACTTTTCAAAACTTAATAATATGTTACAGCATCAAGCAGATGCCTATACAAATTATACTAGAATATTAATAAAAGATAAACAGTATAAAAAAGCTTTAAGTGAATCTGTGCATGCATTAGAATTTGCAAATAAAAACCAACTCCTTTTTAATGAAATTTTATTTATAGATAATATTCGTAATTGCTATAAAAAACTAGGAAACATAGATAAAGCTTTTGAATATTTAGAAACAAGGCTTGAGCTTACCGATTCTTATTATGAAAAAGAACACAATAAATTTTTGTTTGAACTTGAAGAAAAATACAAGCTTACCGAAAAAGAGAATCAGATAAAAATTAATAACCTAGAGCTTGCAAACAAAACCAAAGAGCTTTCAGCAAATAAAACAAAACTAACAATTACTATAGCTTTATTTGTATTTGCTATAACATGGATTGTTTTGATTGGTTATTTTTTAAAAAAATCTAAAAAAAACAATAAACAGCTGCAATCTTTATCACAAGAAAATGAGTTTTTATTGAGTGAGGCTAACCATAGAATTAATAATAATTTACAATTAGTAGTCATACTTATTGCAGATCAATTAAAAAAAGAAACCTCACAAGCGCTTTTTCCTTTAAGAAATATACTAACAAAGGTAGAAGCAATTTCTACATTACATAAGCATTTATATAAAAATGAAGATAAAAGAAAAGTAGATACTCATAATTATTTAAGCGATGTAAAAAATAGTTTTTTTGAAGTATTTAAAGAAAATAATATTGAAACAAACTTTACTATTGCTTCTATAAAAATTCCTTCAGATGATGCTATGTACTTAGGATTGTTGCTAACAGAATTGTGTATTAATTCTATTAAGCACGCTTTTAATGCTGAAGAAAATAAAACCATTAGTTTTACATTAAAACAAAAGGATAATTTGCTCCTTTTTGAATATTCAGACAATGGTACAGCAGCAGTAAATAAAACAATAAAACTAAAACTGGTAGATAAAATTTGTAGGCAAATGGATTTGCAGTATACATTAAATACAGCAAACGGATTTAAATTTTCATTAGTAAAAGAAATTAATAATGAGTAGTAGACAAAACACAAAAATTCTTATTGTTGAAGACGAACTAATTATTGCAGAGTATTTTTCAGATTTACTTCAAGAAGCACATTTTTCTAAAATTAAAATTGCAAAGAATAAAGAAACTGCTTTAAAAGAAATGGCTTCGTTTTTACCAGATATCATTTTAATGGATATTAATATAAATGAGCGAAATGCAGGTATTGAATTGTCTACCTTAAAAAATAAAAATGCAACCGTTATTTTTATTACAGGACAACATGATGTTGCTTTAATGAGTGAAGCCTTAAAAACAAATCCAGATGCTTATTTAACCAAACCAATTAATAAAGTAGATTTAATAGCTTCTGTAAATCTAGCAATACAAAAAAAGCAACAACAAGTATTGCAGTTTAAAGATGGTTATGATACTATTAATTTAGAGTATAAAAACATTAAGTATATTATTGCAGATGGTAACTATGTAAACATAATAACTACTCCAAAAAAATACACCATTAGGCAGTCATTAACAACCATTGCAGAAAAGCTTCCTATCGAGTCTTTTGTGCAAACACATAGGTCTTACCTGGTTAATAGGTCTAAAATACAGCGTATTACAGCAACATCTGTTTTTGTTAACGATGTTGAAATTCCGTTATCAAGATCTTTTTCAAAACACTTTAAATAGTCATTCACATACTTATTAATGCATTTCAAACCTTATTACTATACTATACTTATAGAATAATTATTTTTATAGAAATAAGCTATTGTTCATCTATATGAAATAAGATAAAGAGCAATCGGTTAATAGTAAACATTTTGTTTTTATTTAAGTATAGTAATAATTAAGGGGATTACTTTATTTTTAAAAGGTTGCAGTTTTGCAGCCTTTTTTATTTGTCTTTTTTTTAAGCAATGATTACTTTTAACTAAAACAAGAATTATGGCTACCAAAGAAATTATTTTAAATAAAATACAAATACTTATTACTAATAATTTTAAATCTCCTGAAGCAGCTTTTGCTTTTTTTGATAAAGATAGTAATGGTAAACTAGCAAAAAAAGAAATTGTTTCGTTGTTAAAGCAAGCAGAAATTAGTGGATTTCTTAGAGGTATTGTTGCTTCAAAGTTAATTGAAGGCTATGATAAAGATGGAGATTCCTTAATTGATTGGGAAGAATTTAAGTTTGCAATAGATGAAATTACAACAGACGCTAACAAGTAAATGAATTTTTTTCAAAAAGAAATACAGTTAAAACCTTATTCAAGAGGTTTTCATATAATAACAGCTGATGTTTTAAATGCATTTCCAGAAATTTCAACAATAAAAATAGGGCAGTTACAAGTTTTTATTAAACATACTTCGGCTAGTTTAACTATTAATGAAAATGCAGATCCTACAGTACGTTTAGATTTTGAAAGTCATATCAATACAATGGTTCCAGAAAATCAATCTTATTATAAGCATACTTATGAAGGACCAGATGATATGCCTGCGCATATTAAAGCTTCATTAATGGGATCTTCTATACAAATACCTATTACTAACGGAAACTTAAATATAGGAATTTGGCAAGGTATTTATCTTTGCGAACATAGAAATCATGCTTCAGCAAGACGTTTAATACTCACTGCTTTTGGAAACTAATTGTTCTAAAATGCGCTCCACACCAAAATTATCATTAGTACTAGTCTGGTAATTTGCAATGGCCTTAATATCATCATGTGCATTTTTCATGGCATAACTATAGCTAGCACATTGTAACATTTCAAAATCATTATTGTAATCACCAAAAGCCATGGTTTCTTCTGGACGTACATTATAATATTTTTGAAGAAATTTTATAGCATGTCCTTTGTTTGTAATAGCATCAGATATATCTACCCAGTGATTTCCAGAAACTACAACATTAAATTCAGGGCTTAAATGTTTTACAAAAGGGTAGATGTTTGCTTCTGAATTTATAGGATGGTAAAGAGCAATTTTAATCACTTCATCTTTAATTTCTTCTATAGCATCTATAATGGTGTAATTGGTATAATATTCAGAAAATATGCTTATCATTTCATCAGAAGCTCTTTTAATATATACCTTGTGTTTTGTACAATATAGAGGATACGTATTTTTTAAAGTGTCTACTGTTTTAATTAAACGCAAAAGGTTGGTAGTGCTAATAGTATTAGACAGAAGTAATTCTTCATTTTTAATCACTAAACCACCATTTTCTGCAACAATTGTAATTTCATCTTTTATGGTTTTTAGCTTTTCTGTAATGCTATAATAAGGTCTACCACTTGCTGCTACAAATTGAATATTTTGTTGTTTTAGTTTTTTAAATATTTCAAAAAATCGGTTGCTTACTTCGTGGTTAGAGTTTAGTAAAGTACCATCCATATCTGTAATTACCATTTTTACGTTTTTCATAGGTAGTTTTATTTGTTTCAATATTAAACAAAAAAAAATCCGATTCAATTAAGAATCGGATTTTTTATAAGCGAAATATGTTATTAATTAGGCAAAAGCCTTATTTTACTTTATCTACAATTGCTTTAAAAGCATCTGGGTTGTTCATTGCTAAATCAGCTAAAACCTTACGGTTTAATTCGATATTATTAGCTTTTACTTTTCCCATAAATTGAGAATAAGATAATCCGTGTTCTCTAGCTCCTGCGTTAATACGCGTGATCCATAAGGCACGAAATGTTCTCTTTTTATTTCTACGGTCTCTGTACGAGTATTGCATCGCTTTGTCAACCGCATTTTTTGCTACTGTCCAAACGTTTTTACGACGTCCGAAGTAACCTTTTGCTTGCTTAAGAACCTTTTTTCTTCTGGCTCTTTTCGCTACTGAATTTACTGATCTTGGCATAATTTAATTGTTTTTTGTAGTAGGCGACTTATTTAAAAGTACTTTTATAAAGCCTAACTCCAGGGTTATTAATTTGTTTTAACCTATTAAAACAATATTACTTTAAACGTAACATTACTTTAACATTGTTCTCGTCAGCCTTATGTACTAATGTATCATGGGTTAACGCTAGCTTACGCTTTTTAGTTTTCTTTGTTAAGATATGACTTTTAAACGCGTGCTTTCTTTTAATTTTACCAGTACCTGTAAGCTTGAAACGCTTTTTGGCACTTGATTTTGTTTTCATTTTAGGCATCTTATTCCTAGGTTTAATTATTTCGCTTATTATTTTTATGCTAAACTCGTTTTAGCATTTATTTTCCTTTTTTAGGAGCAATAAACATGGTCATACGTTTACCCTCTAATCTTGGCATTTGTTCTACTTTACCAAACTCTTCTAAATCTTGAGCAAGTTTTAATAGTAATATTTGACCTTGCTCTTTAAAGATGATAGAACGTCCTTTAAAGAATACAAATGCTTTTAACTTAGCTCCTTCTTTTAAAAACTTTTCGGCATGCTTCTTCTTAAATTCATAATCATGGTCATCTGTTTGTGGACCAAATCTTATTTCTTTAATAATAACTTTAGTAGCCTTAGATTTTAATGCTTTGTCTCGTTTCTTTTGTTCATAAAGAAACTTTTTATAGTCCATAACTTTACACACAGGTGGTATGGCCTTAGGTGAGATTTCAACAAGATCTAAACCTTGTTCGTCTGCTATTGCTAAAGCTTGCTTTGTTTTATATACACCTACTTCAATATTATCTCCTACTAGTCGAACTTCTTCGACTCTAATTTTAGAGTTAATTCTGTGTTGGTCCTCTTTTATTACTCTAGGCGAGGATGATCTTCTTCTACGTATTGCTATGACTTCTGTATTTTAGTTAAACTTATTATTTTAAAATTGTTTTAATGTCTTGTTTACTTCTGTTTCAACAATTTCTGAGAATGCTTCTACACTAATCATGCCTAAGTCTTCTCCTCCATGTTTTCTTACAGAAACTTTACCTTCTTGCTCTTCATTTTCACCAACAATAATCATATAAGGAATTTTTTTCATCTCTGCATCCCTTATTTTCTTCCCCATCGTTTCATTTCTATTGTCAACTAAAGCGCGAATTTCGTTATTTTCTAGCAAATTTAAAACTTTTTTCGCGTATTTTTCATATTTCTCACTAATTGATAGCACAATAACTTGATCTGGCATCAACCAAAGCGGGAAATTTCCAGCTGTATGCTCTAATAAAATAGCAATAAAACGTTCCATACTTCCAAAAGGAGCTCTGTGAATCATTACTGGTTTATGAAGCTCATTGTCACTACCTTTATAAGATAATTCAAAACGCTCTGGTAAGTTATAATCTACTTGAATAGTACCTAGTTGCCATTGTCTACCAAGAGCATCTTTTACCATAAAGTCTAACTTAGGACCATAAAAAGCAGCTTCACCAGTTTCTACAACATAGTTTAAACCTTTATCTATGGCTGCGTTTAATATAGCCTTTTCTGCTTTCTCCCAGTTTTCATCACTTCCTATATATTTTTCAGGATTCTCAGGATCTCTTAAAGATACCTGTGCTGTAAAATCTTCAAAACCTAAAGATCCAAAGACATATAATACTAAATCTATTACATCTTTAAATTCTTTATCTAATTGATCTGGTGTACAAAATATATGTGCATCATCTTGAGTAAATCCTCTTACTCTTGTTAAACCATGCAATTCACCACTTTGCTCATATCTATATACGGTGCCAAATTCTGCAAAACGTTTCGGTAAATCTTTATAAGACCATTGACCACTGTTATAAATCTCACAGTGATGAGGACAGTTCATTGGTTTTAATAAAAATTCTTCACCTTCTTTAGGTGTAGTTATTGGCTGAAAACTGTCTTCTCCATATTTAGCATAATGACCAGAAGTCATGTAAAGTTCTTTCTGTCCAATATGTGGTGTAACCACCATTTCATAACCAGCTTTCTTTTGCGCTTTTTTCAAGAAATTTTCTAAACGTTCTCTTAGTGCTGCTCCTTTTGGCAACCATAAAGGTAAACCTTGACCAACTCTTTGAGAAAAAGTAAATAATTCTAATTCTTTACCTAGTTTTCTATGGTCTCTTTTTTTAGCTTCTTCTAATAACTCTAAATATGCAGTAAGCTCTTTTTGTTTAGGAAAAGAAGTACCATATATACGTGTAAGTTGTTTGTTCTTTTCATCTCCTCTCCAATATGCTCCTGCAACAGATAATATTTTTACAGCTTTTATAATACCTGTGTTAGGTATATGTCCTCCACGACATAAATCGGTAAAGGTGTCATGATCACAAAAAGTAATAGTACCATCTTCTAGATTTTCTATTAATTCTGTTTTGTATTCATTGTCCTTATATAAAGATAGTGCTTCTGCTTTTGTTGCGCTGCGCATTTTAAACTCATGTTTACCACGAGCAATTTCTATCATTTTATTTTCAATAGATTTAAAATCTTTGTCAGAAACAGTATGTTCACCAAAATCTACATCATAATAATACCCGTTTTCAATAGCAGGACCAATGGTAAGTTTAATTCCAGGGTAAAGCGCTTCTAAAGCTTGTGCTAATACATGCGCACTAGAATGCCAAAATGCGGTTTTACCTTCATCGTTATTCCAGGTATATAAAATTAAAGACCCATCCGTGGTTAACTTCGTTGAAGTTTCAATAGTTGTTCCGTTAAAACTAGCCGAAATAACATTTCTAGCTAAACCTTCGCTAATACTTTTAGCAACATCCATTGGAGTAGTGTTTTCTTCAAACGCTTTTACACTCCCATCTGGCAAAGTAATCTGTATCATTCTTTAATATTAATTATAAGGGACAAATATAATAGTATAAAAATTCACTCACAATATATATATAGGTATAAATTCATAAATAAAATAAACAAACAGATTCTATATAAGTATAATGTCAATTAGCATTTAGTATAATAAGATAATAGGGGAGATGCTAATATTTTAAAAGTATACCTATATAATAAGACTATATATAAACCAGATTGTTCGCTTTGGAGTAGTTTGGAACTTCTTTTTATAAAACTAATGGCGTTACCTTACTTTACAAAAGGGTAAAGTAAGGTCAGGCTATCCGCTATATCTTTTTGTAGTCATTTTTAAGTTAAACGGCT
>NZ_JBHULM010000010.1:0-3368 GCF_042684485.1 Lacinutrix gracilariae
AGATACTGATTTTTCCTTTCAGAATTGAGTCTTTTTTATTTCCAGTAATATTGAAATCGAAAAATTTACTTTTAGAACTATCTATCACTCCCTTTTTGTAAAATAGCCAAGTATTCCAAAAAGTGTCTTTTTTTTTCGAAACATAGGCTTCGTTTTCTCCTACTAATTCTCCATTCTCATAGTAAGGAATATTAATTCTTTGATAACGTTTAGAAGTGTCAATTTCCGTTTTATTCAGAGTTGTTTTTTCAGTCTTTAATTCCGTTGACTTTTTGCAAGAGATTAGACAAAAAACTAATAATATGTAAATGGTTTTGAGGTTGTTCATCAAATGTTTGCTAACGGTTTTGTATATGGAAAGTTGCGTGTTTGCGTGCGTGGATTTTCCGAAGGAAAATCAGACGTAGCAAACGTGCAACGACCTTTTGATTTAGCCCAAAATAGCAATTTTTTATATACGTTGTTAGCTACAGTTATTTTATTATTCTAAAGCTATCAATGATATTCATACTTTCCGATTGGCTTAAATTATAACAGTCAATACTAATTTCGTAAGCTAGTCCTAGATCATAATTTAGGATTGCAATAATGAAAATTGAATATTTTTTTCCATTATCAATNGAACATTTTTAGATTCAGTTGGGTATTTTTCTAAAATCTCGCTTGATTCAAATGAAATTTTGAATTCATTAGTTGAATAATTATTTTGACTAAACGATTTTAGTCCAGTAAAAAGTAATAATAAAACTATCACTGTTTTTTTCATAATTGTAGCTAACGTGTTTGTGTAAGATTAGTTGCGTGTTTCAAGCAACTAATTTACTAGATTAATCACGAACGGCGAAATTCCGAAGGAATTTCCCAAGTGAGCTAAAACCAGCAATTAATTTTACACGGTGTTGGGCTCAGTTTTTTCTATCTTATTTCTATTTGAGCAACATTCCTTCCCCCAGTATAGTTGAAATATTCTTTTAATTGATTATATAATTCAAATCCTGAAATACTGATTAAATTTTCTCCTTTATTATCAGTAAGGTATTTACTTAAATCACATAATAATCTTTGATTGTCAGAAGTTTGAAACTCAAATGTCAAATTATCAATTTTGGATAAATCAATCAAATGGTCTGGTAATTTAATTGTAATTGCAGCAATATCAGCTAAATCAGAAATTGAGTTTAATTTCATATTCGTATTCACAAATTTCCAAGGTAGATTTGCTTCGAAACCACAAAGTTGAATTGTATCACTTGTCCAATCCATATCACGATTTGATGAATATGTCCAACCATTCCTAGTAAAAGATTTACCAATAATTACATAATATGAATCTTTTTCCTTATCAGCTCCGATTACAATTGAAGGATTTTGCATAATCGAATCATTATTTAGAATTACTGGTTTTTCTGTATCTCGATAATATGGATAGAAGTATGTACCAGATTTCCCTAAAATATTCTCCTTTAAGTCAATATTCGCAAGTCTATATCTATCTTTCAGAATATAACTTGAATCTAGTTCTATTATCTTTAACGTATTAACCTTATATCTTCCTATATCATTTGGTTCAGAGAATGTATACTTGATAGATATTTCCTTTGCTAATGAAATAAAATCCTGAGTATTTAATTCCTCCCTAAATGCAATATTAAACTCAAAATTAAAAATAGGTTGCTTTTCCGTAATGTCCCATTCTTGCTCCAATTTTTTAGTATGCTCTTCATTATGCTTTTGAAGTATCTCCACAGAAATTGAGCTTATTAATCCAAGGGCAACTAATATTATTAGAATGATACCTTTTTTGTTGAGTTTCCCATTATTCGTAGTATCTCCGAATATTGCAATCAAGGCACTTATGGATGCAATAAGGATTCCTAATATTTTTAGAATTATCATATTTACTTAGTGTTTCGCTGTTTCTTAAATTGAGCCCAACGTGTTTGTGTATGATTTCGTTGCGTGTTTTAAGCACTAAAGTTAGCAAATAAATCACAGATAGAAAGTCCGCGAGGACTTTCGTAAGTAGGCTATAACCAGCAATGAATTATACACGGTGTTGGCAACTGGCTTTATTCTTTACAATGTTTTTCTAATGCTTCTAAAACCATCCAATTATCATCTCCAAGTGATACAGCTTTTTTCAAATCCGCACAAATTTTGTCCAATTCCGATTCTGGTATTTCAGTTTCTTTTGAAGCGATTATTTGGATGTCTTTTGATTTAGATAAAGTTCGACCATTTCCAAGTTCGTATTTTCTTAAAATTGCAAAAGCTCGGTTAGAATACGCATTTGTAAAATAAGGTTCAATTTCGAGGGTTTTATCAAAATCCTTAATTGCCTCGTCAAATTGAAAATCGTTTAATTTCATAGTTCCTCTTGCAAAATATCCTTCTGCCCAATTTGAATCCAAATCCAATGCTTTGTCTAATTTTTTAATTGCTCCTTTATAGTTTACTTCTTTATACAATTCTTGTGATTCGTTGTAAAGTTTGAAAAGTTTGTCGTTTACTTTATCCTTTTGGTAAACACCATTTTTGTAAACGTTATTTCCTTTTATTTCTCCTGTTGAATAGTAGGAAACGGATTCTCCGTCCATTTTTCCGTTTACAAAATTTGTTCGTTGTTTTAATTGTCCATTTGGATGATACATTTCCCAAATTCCGATTTCTTGTCCGTTTTTAAACTCGCCTTTTTGCATTAAAGTTCCGTCTTTATAAAATCGTTTTTCCGTTCCGTTGGAAAGTCCGTTTTCGTATTCAATTACGTTTGATACGTTTCCGTTTATATGATACATTAGACGTTTTCCCTTTAGTTTTCCGTTGAATAGAGTTCCTTCTCCTTGTTTTTTTCCAATTAGGTAATAATCAATAAATCTACCTGAATATGGTGTTGAACTACCTTTTAAATACCAAGTTCCATTTTTTTTGGTCATCAACTTGGTTGTTGGAATTGCTCTTATGCTGTCAGGTCTTTTTGCATATTCTTTTGTAAAAACATAAATAATTCCGTCCAAGTCTTTATATACTGTTTTCTCAATTGCTTCTTTGTTTTTTACGACTTCAACTCTGTCAATTTCATTTTCAGTCAAAGTTCCAAATCCTTCTTTCGGTTCTTCGATTACTGGAATTGAATCTACAACGTATAAAACGTTCTCATTTTGGTTTTGACTGAATCCAATTATTGGTAGAATAGCCAGTAGTAAAATCAGTATTTTGTTTTTCATTCGTATTTTTTTTCAGCTGTCTCGTCCTGAAATATGGCTACAGGTTAAAATTGAATTTACGCTGATAATTTATATACCATATTCGGTGTTTTATAGTCTAAAGATAAATGTAATCTTATTTCGTTGTATAAATTAATTGCATTT